>WJKA01000690.1 GCA_014729375.1 Chitinivibrionales bacterium | reverse complement strand
GGCGCCATGGAGAATGCCGATTTTTTCACTCCCGATGGAAAATCTTCGGGAAACGTGAGCGCGGGCACGGGGAAATATGTGGTTTATTCCGAAGACGGTCAGGTCCGCTTTTTCAGGGAGTACAAGGACGGCAAACGGGTGAGCAACCGGAAGCTCGAATCCGGGGAGAATCCGTTAGAGGAATGAACCATAGCGGAATATATCCCCTGAAATAATTTAATCCTTCGTAAAAGTCGACTATTTTGATCCCGAAATGGGTTCTGCTCCCTTTTTAGGGACCGATATTTAATCTGAGCATTAAGGTGAAGAGAGTTCCAGGGTGTGAAGTGATTAAGATGATGGTTTTTACCTGCATTCCGCACGTAACCGAAGAAAAAGCATACATTATTCGGTTGTTATAATAGCAATAAAAGCGTTCGATTACATTATTTATTCAGTTCTTTTTTTCTCCTGAAAGCCTTCGACCCGGAAGTCGCCCGGAAGTTTTTTCGGATATAAAGACAATAAGCATTTACTGACGGCAGGCGTCGGAAAAAAGTAAAAAAGTCCTTGCATTTTCCGTTGCGCAATATATATTTCCTCTTGTACAGGCTTTTATCCCACGTCAAAAGGAGTGACAATGTGGAACCAAAAACATCTCTCTCTCTCCCTCTCTCTCCCTCTCTCTCTCTCTCTGTAAAGTCAATTTAGCTCTTGCGGTTTTTGTCTCCGTACTTTGCGCCCAGACATTCTATCATGTGGGCGAAGGATACAATTATTCGACAATCCAGTCGGCAGTTGATGCGGTCCCCCGTAACCTTGCAGGCCGGGGAGAACAGCGAATAGTAATCCACCGGAAAGCAGGCGATCCACCCTGGATATATAACGAACAGGTCCATATCGAAGGCGGTGATGAAGGCGTCATGAATGCTTCCGCACAGGATTTTATGCTGCTTACGGTTGCCGAAGAAGACCGTCATAAAGGAATTGCAGGAACAGGAGTTGCGCTGAGCAAAACAACCGGATGTTTATTAAATGTAAGCTTGCCGTACACACGGATCCAGTGGCTTGATATCAAAGGCGGTAATGGGGATGCAATGGTTGAGTGCAAAGCAAATGGAATACGGGTTGAAAATTGCATAGTTCATGATAATGAGAATGTCGAAGACGGAGGATCCGGCATAGAGATCACCGTTGCAGATGTAATTATTCGTAACTGCGTTATATACAATATCCGGGGGCATGGTATTATCGCTGTCCAATCTCAAGCATCTGCAATAGCGCAAAATGTGACTGTATTCAATGCCGGCGATTGCGGTATTGATGTTCGAGATGGGGCAACGCTCAGTATTCAAAATTGCATTTCCATGGGATCCGCGGTAAAAGATTATAGAAAGTGGTTTGCCGACTGGACAAACTGTTCCAACAACATGAGTTCCGACAGTACTGCCCCCGGAACAGCATACATTCGCAGTGCAAGCGCCGGCAACCAGTTTCTGTCCTTAACTCCCGGCAATGAAGATTTCCATCTCGCCGAAAACTCCGCTGCAATCAATGCCGGAGCGCTGTTGGGTGGGTTCAATACCGATATCGATGGGGTCCTGCGGCCCGAAACGGAAAACTGGGACATGGGCGCGGATGAAAAAAAAGGAGAAGATATCAATCAGGTGGTCGACCGGGCTGCGTCTGCTGCAGGAGACACTGTTATTGCGCTTAAGCCGGGACTTTATAACGACGGTAAAATTGAAATTAAAGGAATTATTGAGATTGTAAAATAAATTGAAAGGAGTGATGTCCATGAACAAGATTTTATCAGCAATTATGTTTTTCTTTCTTGCAGCAGTTCTTTATTCACAAAACGTTGAAGACCTTACTTATTTGCGGTTCAGGGAATCGGCGGGCGGTGAAGTCGGCGGGTATCTTGGTTACCAGACCGCTGCAGAGCAAATAATTCTTGCCTATAAGAACAATTACGGACCGCTGGTGATAGATAATAACAATGTTTACCTGGGAGCATTCCAGTATTTCAATAACAGTCCTGAAGGCTGGCCCGCAACAGTCAAATTGTTTGTTGCCGGTGAAGAGTTCAAGACCGGACTGGAAGCAAGGGCTTTGCAGCAGGGCACGGCAGGCTATTTCAAAGCCGAAGGCGAAAATTCGATTGGATTGAAAATCGATGCGCCCGAAAAAGCATTGATAATCAATAGCGGCAATGTGGGTGTAGGGGTTGCTGAACCGGGTAATTGGAAAATGGCATTATCGTCGTCGGACCTTGAGGGCATTAACGGCCTTAAAGTTAATGTTTCATCTTCAAGTCCAACGGCAATAGCCGCAGCGGGACACTTCAGCAATGACGCAAATAGCTCGATGATAAATGCATATTTTGCTCGCCTGGGAGCCATGGGAGAAAGATTTGCCGCATTATTTCAAAATGGAAATGTTATTATAGAAAACGGGAAGCTCGGGTTGAATATTAATGAAACCAGCCTTGAAAATGACGCCGAATTCGCAGGAAGAGCTGCAATAGGGCAAAATTATTGCCAGGGGAATTATACGGCTCCGGCTAACGGACTTATTGTTGAAGGGAGTGTTGGAATCGGCACACACGAAGTTGAGAATATTCTTCATATTGCATCAAATGCAGATTCCTATCTGCCGGCATTAAAACTTAATAACAGAGCTAATCCAAACTCTCCTGTCCATGGTGTTGGAATAGAATTTCAGATGTCAAATGCACAGGATGGGCCATATTCGTATAAAAAAGCCGAAATAAGAGCAATTGCTACTGCTGAGTATGCAAACGATATAGCAATGACTTTCTGGACCGGCGGCTCTACTGATGCTGATCATCAAGAACGGATGCGTATTGCTCATGACGGAAAAGTTGCAATAGGCACAACCAATCCGGGCGATTATATGCTCAAGGTAAATGGCGATCTGGGTATTACCGGCAAAATTGTAGTTAATGAAATGGTCAAAACCAAAGAAGTACTGGTGACACAGTCCGGGCTCTGGGCGGATTATGTGTTTGATGATTCATATAAGTTGAGGCCTCTTGAAGAAGTCGAAAAATTTATTAGAGAGAACCGGCATTTGCCTGGAATTCCGGATGAAAATCAAATCAAAGAAAAAGGCCAGAATGTTGGTGAAATGCAGGCTAAATTACTTGAAAAGGTTGAAGAGTTGACGTTATATTTGATTGAGCAGAATAAAGGGCTTGCTAAATTGAAAGAAGAAAATGAATCTTTGAAGGGCAGGTTGGCAAAATTGGAAAAAAGTAAGAAAAGATTATAAACAAGTTATTGAATAATCCTGGAGGAATTCAAATGGCAAATAATTTAAGAATGTTTTCAATGATTTTCATGCAACTCCTTGTGCTTGGCGGCCAAATGTGGACTTATTCAGAAGGCGATTCAATAAATTGTGAAATGATGTTCATAAAAGTTGAGCCATCGCAGGAGGTGTTAAATAATATAAATCAGATTCCTCCTGAAGATTCCCTTATCCGGTATGAAGCTGCATGGCAATATGATCCTCAACAAATTCTCAACAAGCTTATTTCGGTTGACAGCATAATGCATCGTGTTGGCTATTATAGTAAAGGAACAGATACCTGGTGGGATTCAACCGGCGCAACTCTTGCAGAGTGCATATCTTTTCCTCTTTTTAATGGCGAGATTGTTAAGGTTTATGTCCGCTCGCTCAGGAGGTATTCAGATACATATTATGGAGTTAGTGGGGGGATATATGGAATTAGGCAATCCACAATTACTTTGAGCTTAAAAGACGAAAAACTTGGCGGTCAGATAGACATTTCCGGAAAGAAGCTGATTACCTACTCGTCAATGCAGGGAAATCAAATTGCATTATTCCAATGGAAATAAAAAAGGCAAAAATATGATGAAAAAATATTTATTGGCATTTTCCGTTTTAATCCTGTTTCGATCATCTTTAATTGCAGAAAATGCAGAAGTAATCAAAATATTAATTGCATACACAACTGACGCCAAAACCATGGCTGCTAGTAGTGGTAGTTATATGAATTCAATTGAGGTCGCTATTAATAACAAACTTCTTAAATGTAATGATATATTGAAAAACAGTGGTGTAGAATTTCAATATTCATTCGTTCATCTGCAGGAAGTAAGCTATGTCGGCCAGCTTAACCTTGGTGCGCTCGCCGACAGGGATAAGCTAAAGAGTGGTGAGGATGGACTTGGTAATATCCACATGTTAAGAAACCAGCATGAAGCTGATATTGTTTTTCTTATTGTCAGCAGATATTTAAGTGGTCCGGTTGGGGCATCATATTTGCATGCGCTTGAAGGCGAAAACGGGCTTAAACTCGACCATAGTTTTTCAGAATTTGCTTTTGCTGTATCCGATCTCCGAAATTTTTATTTGGACAACACCTTTATGCATGAAATAGGTCATCTCATGGGGCTGTTTCATGATCGTACAACTGTTGCGCAGAACGAACAATTGTGTACAGGATTTTCTTCATTGGATGAATGCCTGGATGCTAAGGGGAGAGTAAGTCCTTATGCGCATGGATATTATGATGAAGACGATAATGAAT
>WJKA01000689.1 GCA_014729375.1 Chitinivibrionales bacterium | reverse complement strand
CTTGAGCAATCCGGGCTAATTCCCCCACTCGACATTTGCGGCGTCGGCAAAGATCACCGGAAATTCTTCAGCAGAACCGGTCCGGATAAAATGCTTTACTGCAGAGACGTAGCGGAGATAGCCCGTTGTCTGGGGCACGGTCCGGTGGGTCGCGCCGACCGCCTTAATATATACGCCGGAACCGCCTGCGTAATTGTTCCAGACCGGCTGTCCCTGTGTTTCACGCGCCAGGGTCTCGTCTTCGGTGCCGTGAAGCCAGAAAAACGGCTGGGTCACCGATCGGATTTTCTTCCTGTTGTCGCCGTCATAGGTGGTGACATACTGACCCGGGAGGTTCAGATACGCGGCATCATCGAGAATAGTTTCAACACTGGACAAGGGGCATTCGAGGACAAGCCGGGCGATTGATGTATTCCCGCTCCGCGCAGTGATCTCACAGGCAACCATAGAACCCAGGCTGAAACCATAAACCACGACAACAGGGTTGCCCAGATTTTCGGCACAATAATCAATCGCACACTGGCCGTCACTGTAGAGCGCGTTCTCATCCGGAGTGCCCGTACTCATGCCGAACCCCTGATAATCGATTGCAAGCACGGGATATCCTGTTGCAAAGAGCAGGCGTATACGCGGCCAGTAATAATCGATATGCGGGCCTTTACCGTGGAAATAGACTATGATTGTGTCCTGCGGCGCAAGCACGGTATCGGCGGCCAGCAGCACTGCGGCGATCGTTTCGCCGCTGCTTGATAGCGTGAACTGATGGATATACGATTGCTCGAAATGCGCTACCAGGCCGCTCTGCCGGTATGCATCCAGCGAATCGACAGCATCACTGCATTCCTGCTCGCCGGTGTACGCGTCGAACATGTAACCGTCAAGCTTTTCTCCGCTGAAAAGGAAAGGATCGAGGCTCATGCATCCGCATAAAAATATCACTGCAACAAGCGCTGTACAGTTATTCATCGCGCACCGCCTCCGAACCGGTATCCCGCACCGAAAAATACGCCGAAAATACCATACTCCCCTGCGCCGATATTTTCCGCTCCCCGGCCGGTATTGTGCAGGTTGGGGGTATACAGGACGCCTTCAATGATGACGTCCCATTTTTTAACGCCGAGTGAAACGCCGATATGCGGTGCGATAAGCCAGTGGTGCTCCTGATCGAGGCCGTCACCGCGTTTTGCGGTAAGCTCAAACCAGTTCTCGATTCCGCAATAAGCATAGTGCCTGTTCAGCAATTTCCAGCATGCATTGAGATCAAGGACCGGATACACGCGCGCTGATCCGGGTCTGAAATCGGTCATGAAATGGACCGCTGGCGATACGATCAGGCCCGGGAGAAAATGGTCCGGCGTCCATGGCCGCCAGTTTGTTCCTGCATTGATATGCATGATCCCGAACAGTGCCTGTGTCGCATGAAATCCCGCTTCAATATCGGCTTTTTCGAGCAGGCCGTAATTATAATTCAGGCTGAGAAGGGGCAGCGGGACATAGAACTCCCCTACCCGGGTAATCGGCCCGCCAAGTCCGGCATGCACTGAAGATTCTCCTTTGTGCAAAGGCCGGATTTGCCGCACCGGCGCACAGGAAAAGAGTGCCAGCGCACTGAGCGCAGCCACAATTGATGCACGGCCGGGATTTGTTATTATTGGCGTCATCATCGAAAAGACCGGAAACAGTTACCGTTGAACCATCAACAAAAAAATAATTAATTTGCGCCTGCAAAGGAACATCATGCGCATTTTCCGGCTACTGAAGGGACTGCGTTCTTTTTTTTCTGACGCACGATGTTGAGAGCGCGGCGGCGAAGTGGCATAGCGGGGCAACAGCTCCCGACGCAGGGCTTGGCAAGGACGGGGATTACTACCTGAACACCGCCACGGGTGATGTGTCGTCGAAGAGCGGCGGAGCGTGGAGCGTTTCCCTGAACATTACAGGTGATACCGGACCAACTGGAGCGACAGGTCCGCAAGGTGAGCAGGGTCCGGCGGGCCGCACAGGCCAATCATTGAATCGTTCGTCGAGTGGTGCACCACAATGGTCAGACAGACCGATTACCGAAACCGAGCTGAAACTCATGGCCGCTGCGGCAATGATCGGGCTGAGTAGTATGCCGAACACGGGATAGAACACGCCGGCAGCTATCGGCACGCCTGTTGAGTTGTACACAAAAGCGAAAAACAGGTTCTGTTTGATGTTACGCATGGTAGCGCGGCTGAGTTTTCGCGCCCGGACAATGCCGTCGAGCGTACCCTTAACAAGAGTTACCCCGGCGCTTTCCATTGCTACATCCGTGCCGGTGCCCATTGCAATACCAACGTGGGCCCGGGCCAACGCGGGTGCGTCGTTTATCCCATCACCTGCCATTGCGACAATCTCGCCGCGCTCCTGAAATTTCTTGACTGCGTTGTCTTTCTGATCGGGCAGCACCTCGGCAACGACATCATCGATGCCCAGTTTTCTTGCCACCGCTTCGGCTGTCGTCCGGTTGTCCCCGGTCAACATGGTGACGGATATGCCTTCGTCATGCAGACGCTTGATGGCATCCGGGGTGCTTTGCTTGATTGGGTCGCTCACGCCAATGATGCCGAGAAGCTCGTTTTCCCGCGCCACAAACATGACTGTCTGCCCCTCTTCGCGCAGCGCGTTGCTCTTCTCGCCAATCGTATTGGTGGCAACGTTGAGCATATCCATAAACGCCTGATTGCCAAGGGAAACGCGCACATCATCAATCGTGCCGACCACACCCTTTCCGGTTTCGGATGAAAAATCCGTCACCTTCGGCAATTCAAGGTCGCGCTCCTTGCTAGTAGCGACAATGGCCGCGGCAAGCGGGTGTTCGCTTCCCTGCTCGATTCCCGCGGCATATCGCAGAAGATCATCTTCATTGATACCATTCGACGTGATTACCTGCGCAACTTTTGGTTTACCCTCCGTGAGTGTGCACGTTTTGTCCACCACCAGTCTGTTGACTTTCCTGGTCACCTCAATCGCCTCTGCATTCTTGAACAGGACACCGGCTTGTGCGCCCTTTCCGGTAGCGACCATGATTGACATCGGGGTAGCGAGGCCCAGCGCACACGGGCAGGCAATGATCAGCACGGCCACGGCGTTGACCAACGCGTATGCCATTGCGGGAGCAGGACCGAATAGCGCCCACACGATGAATGTGATTACGGCAATCGTCACCACTGCCGGCACAAACCAGGCCGCTACAATGTCGGCAAGTTTCTGTATTGGCGCGCGGCTGCGCTGTGCTTCGGCGACCATGTGCACAATCTGCGAAAGCATGGAGTCGGCTCCTATACGACGGGCCTCGATTACCAGACTCCCCGTCCCATTAACCGTTGCACCAATAACTTCGTCGCCCTCCCCATGTTCTACCGGAATCGGTTCGCCGGTCATCATGGACTCGTCGATTGAGCTTGTTCCCTCGACTACAGTGCCGTCAACGGGCACTTTTTCGCCGGGGCGCACGCGAAGGTGGTTTCCCACCTGCACCTGGTCAAGCGGCACATCTTCCTCCTTTCCGTCCCTGATTCGCCGTGCGGTTTTTGTGGCGCAAGGCCAAGCAGCGCCTTTATCGCCGCGCCGGTCTGAGACCGCGCGCGAAGTTCCAGCACTTGTCCGAGGAGGACCAGTGTTGTTATCACCGCAGCGGCCT
>WJKA01000688.1 GCA_014729375.1 Chitinivibrionales bacterium | reverse complement strand
GCTTGAAGAGATGATCACCGATGAAACGGCTGCGCTCATGCTGACCAATCCCAACACGCTGGGTATATTTAATTCGGATATAGCAAAAATCGCCGAGATAGTCCACAGCCACGACACCCTCCTTTACTATGATGGCGCCAACCTGAACGCGATTCTGGGCAAGTTCCGTCCGGGTGATGCCAATTTCGATGTTGTTCACTTGAATCTTCATAAGACATTTTCCACGCCACACGGCGGCGGCGGCCCGGGCGCAGGACCCGTCGGCGTGAAAAAACATCTGGAAAAATTCCTGCCCGTTTCACGCGTGGTAAAACGTGATGACAGCACCTATGCACTCAATTACGACTACCCCGATTCCATCGGCTATATCGCGCCATTCTATGGAAATTTCTCCGTCTGCCTCAAAGCCTATGCCTATATCCTGAGTCTGGGCGCCGAGGGCCTTGTGCGGGTAGCTGAAAATGCAGTGCTCAATGCCAATTATCTCATGCACAGGCTGAAGGATCATTATGATATTCCTCATCTGCGTACCTGCATGCACGAGTTTGTAATCTCGGCAAAAAAACAGGTCGAACATGGCGTTCATGCCCTTGATATCGCCAAAGGCCTTATCGACAAAGGTTTCCATCCGCCAACAGCCTATTTTCCGCTCATTGTTAAAGAGGCACTCATGATCGAACCGACCGAAACAGAGAGCAAAGAAACCCTGGACGACTTCGCTCAGGCAATGATTGAACTGGCCCGGGAAGCCCGGGATAATCCCGAAACGCTTACAAAAGCTCCACTGTCAACGCCGGTGACCCGGCTTGACGAAGCCCGGGCGGCAAAAAATATGGACTTTGCCGATATCTGAAAAATAATTGCGGCAATCCTTACTATCCGGGCGGCACATTTCGTTACCGACCGGCGCGAAAAACCCGATAACAAAAATCAATTCCCGCCAGAATATTATTTTTGATACTTTTCATATCGGTCCGGAAATCGGAGGGTAATTCATAATGACGGCCAGGATAATTGACGGCAAGCAGGTAGCACAGAACATACGCGCAGAACTTGCAGCGGAAATCGCACATCTCAAAGAACGCGGCATTACTCCCGGCCTGGGCGTTATCCTTCTTGGAGACGATCCCGCGTCACAATCGTACGTGCGCGGCAAGGAACGTACCTGCAAAGAACTGGGAATCTACTCGGATAACCACCATCTGCCTGCCCAAACGACGCAGGAACAGCTCCTTGAGCTGATCGGGCGGATGAACAACGCCCCCGCGATAGACGGCATACTCGTCCAACTGCCGTTGCCGGGGCATTGCGATGAAAAAAAAGTGATTGAGGCAATCGATCCCGTTAAAGACGTTGATGGATTTCATCCGGTGACAATCGGACGCATGATGGTTGGTGAATCAACATTTCTTCCGTGCACACCCCATGGAATTATACAACTTCTCGTGCGGAGCGGTGTTACTATTCAAGGCGCTCATGTTGTAGTTGTCGGACGCAGCGCTATTGTCGGCAAGCCAATCACCAATATGCTGCTTCAGAAAAAAGAACATGCCAATGCAACGGTGACAATCTGTCATACCCGCACAAAGGATATCGCCTATCATACCAGACAGGCTGATATCGTTATAGCCGCGGCCGGAAGGCCTGATACGATTACCGCGGACATGATTAAAGAGGGCGCTGTTGTTATTGATGTGGGTGTGAACCGTATCGAGGACCCTTCAAGGAAAAAAGGATACCGTCTTGTGGGCGATGTCGATTTCGAAACGGTTAAAGAAAAGGCAAGCCTGATAACACCGGTACCGGGCGGAGTCGGTCCGATGACTATTACGATGCTGATGTATAATACGGTTGAATCGGCTAAGGAAAGAGCGAGCGAATGAACGCACGAGCGCACGTGGAGGAAAAGAGCGACGCCGCGGGGAAAGGATGAAAAAGACAGGTTGGCGAATGGTATTGATAAAAAAACGACAAACAGACATCAATTACATTTACTATAAGGAATAATAAGGAGACACAATCGAAATGCAGGACCTGAAAGCAGCGTACAAGACAATCATGGATGATCATTTCCCTGAGACAATGGAAATTTCTTTTTCTGGGAGGAACGGAAAACAGACACTGATTTATGAGAAAGCGAGCTGGGTTATTGACGGTGTCAGGAAAGGGCTCCGGTATGGTGAAAATCCCGGACAGGAAGCCGCGCTGTACAAGCTGATCAACGGCAACATCACTCTTGGCGGGGTTACTTCGATTATGCCCGGAAAATATCTTGCCTCTGATATCGAATTGCTCCAGTCGGGCAAACATCCGGGGAAAATCAATATCACCGATATCGATAATGCACTGAATATTCTTCGTTATTTTTCAGATACGCCCTGTACGGTAATTGTCAAACACAACGATCCATGCGGCGTAGCCCGGGGAAATTCTCCGTCGGAGTCGTACCACAAGGCGCTCATGGCCGACCGCATTGCAGCATTCGGCGGCGCTATTGCGATCAACCGGGAAGTTGACAAAGAAACTGCAGAGCGCATCTGTGAAAGCTATTCCGAGGTTATAGCGGCACCGTCATATGCCCCGGGCGTTGCGGAAATATTTGCACAAAAGAAAAACCTTCGTGTCATGCAAATCAGTGCTATTGAAAACCTGGGCGCCTTTATCGGCCGGCGATTTATTGATTTCAAATCTCTTATTGACGGCGGGGTTATTGCCCAGTGGTCATATTCCCCGTCAGCAACAACCCGCGACAAACTGATCCCCGCGCAGAGCACGTACAAAGGGACGGAATACCGTATCAACCGCCCCCCCACCGACAGCGAGTATGACGACCTTCTGTTCGGATGGCTTGTCGAATCGGGTATTACATCGAATTCTGTAATATATGTAAAGGACGGGGTCACGGTTGGAATCGGCACCGGCGAGCAGGACCGGGTCGGGGTTGCGGAAATCGCCCGCAATAAGGCATACCGGAAACTCGCCGACAGAATATGCTGGGAAAAACACACAACATCATATGCACTGCTCAACGATACCGATGCACGTGCCGCGATAGATGCCGAAGTTGCAGAAAAAAAAGGCGGCCTGACCGGAAGCTGTATGATATCCGATGCTTTTTTCCCGTTTCGTGACGGCGTTGATGTTGGTATCAGAGAAGGAGTGTCTGCGATCCTGCAGCCGGGTGGCTCACTACGGGATTTTGAATCGATTGAAGCCTGTAATGAGGCGGATGTTGCGATGGTTTTTACCGGGGAACGGTCGTTCAAGCATTGAGGGAGAGGTTGAAAGGTGCAAGGCCAGGAGATCATCAACCAGCCAAAGGAATAAATACATGCCGTTAGATCCAACAAAATATGCAGACTGGCAGATTGCCGAAGACGCTGAAAAGCGTATGAAGAACATATTTGAGCTTGGCGATGACCTCGGGCTTGCCACAGAAGAGATCATTCCACACGGGCATTATATTGCCAAAGTCGACTATGCACGGGTCCTTGAACGATTGAAAGGCAATCCTGACGGGAAATTTATAGAAGTGACTGCGATTACGCCGACGCCGTTCGGGGAGGGCAAATCCACTACGACCATGGGCCTTCTCGAGGGGCTGGGCAAGCGGCACCGGAAAACCACTGCGTGTATCAGGCAGCCGTCGGGCGGACCGACCATGAATATCAAGGGCTCAGCCGCGGGCGGCGGCCTCTGTCAGTGTGTCCCGCTCACCGAATTTTCGCTCGGGCTTACCGGCGATACAAACGCGGTGATCAATGCGCACAACCTTTGCATGGTCGCACTTACCGCGCGCATGCAGCATGAATTCAATTACAATGACGAACAACTTGCCAAACGAAATCTCAAACGGATTAATATTGATCCGTATAATGTAAATATCGGCTGGGTCATTGATTTTTGTGCACAGGCGCTTCGCAGCATAATCATGGGTATCGGCGGCAAGATGGACGGTTTCATGATGCAGTCACAGTTCAGTATTGCGGTCAGCTCCGAGGTCATGGCAATTCTTGCAATTTT
>WJKA01000687.1 GCA_014729375.1 Chitinivibrionales bacterium | reverse complement strand
GGGTATCAGAGTTCGGACAACAAACAGGGGCGAGCCAATGAAGAATTGCCGGCAAAGCTTCGAAAAAAAGTCAGGGCCATGCTGGCCGGCGACCAGAAGACGGTGTATGGTCATTATCAGGAGCTGCTCAAAGATACCATAGCCAGGGAGCTTGCGCGCATTAACCTGCCGCTCAGCCTGTATACCGAGATGTACTGGCAGATCGACCTTCACAATCTTCTTCACTTTTTGCGACTCCGCCTCGACCTTCACGCTCAGAGAGAAATCCGCATGTATGCCCAGGTGCTTTATAAACTAACCAGAAAAGTCTGTCCGGTTACGATCGAGGCGTTTGATAATCATATCATGGGGGGGTGTCAATTTTCAAAGCGGGAAATGCAGGCACTGCATGACATTTTCGAAGGGAAAACCGTCGCGCTTCAGGGAAGAGAGTACGACCTTTTTGTCGAGAAACTGGGAATTAATCCTTCAGAGCCGTAGTTCCGGGCCGCGGCCTGCAGAACGACACTATTTTTTCCATCAGAATGCCGGCATGAATGTACGGCATGGAATGGCTCAGGCCGTCAAGGACCTCAAAACGGGCATGCTGTATCGTTTCCGGTATTAATTTTCCCATTTCAAGCGATACGACTTTGTCGTCTGACCCGTGAAGCACCAGTACCGGGCAGGTGATTTTTTGCGCATACGGTACGGCATTGTATCCTTTCAACATGCCGAAAACCTGACGGTACCATCCAATTTTTTTTATGGCAATAACATCTTTTGAAACATTCTCTCCGAGCCCGGTTTTTTCAAACATGCGTACCAGCGCTCTTCCCCGTTCCATAAGGTAATACAGTTTGTAGTCGGGGTAGGGGAGCAGCTTGTTTGCCATGCGTCGGCTCCGCACTCGCTGCTCTTCGGTCGCGCCGAACAGGGATGTTGCTGCAAGAATAAGGTTGTTTACGGTTACTTTTCCGGAAACACCGGCGAAATGCACGGCAATCGCTCCGCCGATCGAATACCCCAGCAGACAGACCGTATCAAGCTCCATCAGACCGAAAAAATCCTCGAGAATGCAGACAAAATCCTGCATGGATCCCCTATAACACGAGGCTTCCCAGGGGAGCTCGTAGGCGATAAGATTGTAATGGCGTGTTAACGGATGCATGTTGACAAAAACGCGGCCGTCGGTGTTGAGCCCGTGAAGCAGCACAAAGGTCGGTGCGGATGTGTCCGGCGATGGATACCTGAAATAATAATGGTTCAAATTCAGCTTCTCCGAATACACCTTGTGATAGGTCCAACCCTGAAGGTCAAATCCCCTGTTTTTTTCTTCCATTGAAGGGATTTGCTCCATTTTGCGCTTATACGCTTCCTTTGGAACACAAAGGAGTGTCAGGCTGATAACGATTGATATTATTGCGCGAACAATTACTCCGAACATGGTGCATTCCTGTCGTTTTTTTCAGGCTGATAAAATATGTTCGGGACAGTTGAACAGGCCGGGATTTTAAGAATTGCTTTCTGTTCCCGGAACAATAATTACATTTCCATCAAGTATTTTCTGGCACATGGACGGCAATTCGGATACCACAAAGAGATCACCCGTTTCACAGAATACACGCCGGATAGAGCTTCTGGCGCCCGCGGGATCGCTTGAAACGTTTCATGCTGCAATCGATGCCGGCGCTGATGCAGTCTACCTCGGACTCAGCGATTTCAACGCCCGACTCCGGGCAAAAAATTTCTCTGCAAAAACACTTGCTTTCTGCGTTCCGTATGCCCGGTCAAAAAAAGTGAAACTGTATGTTGTCCTGAATACCCTGATCAAACAAATAGAACTCGAAAATGTAATTCACGTACTCTGGCAGCTTCAGCAGCTCCGGGTTGATGCCGTTATCGTACAGGACCCGGGATTGATAAAAATCGCCCGGGAATATTTCCCCCGTCTCAAGCTCCACGCAAGTACTCAGATGGCGATTCATAACACCGGCGGGATTTTAGTTGCCGAGCGGCTGGGAATCCGGCGGGTTGTGCTTTCACGAGAATTGACTTTTGGAGAAATTGAATCAATCAGCAAAAACACCGCTCTTGAGATAGAAGTTTTCGTTCATGGGGCGCTCTGCTATTCGATTTCCGGCATGTGTCTTGCCAGCAGCTTTCTCGGCGGCGCAAGCGGCAACCGCGGGCGGTGTACCCAGGTGTGCAGAAGAAAATTTTCTTCAGAAGGGCATGAAGGGTTCTTTTTTTCTCCCGATGATTTATCGCTTATCGATTATTTGCCCCGCATGCAGCGGATCGGCGTGTCCAGCTTGAAGATTGAGGGGAGGATGAAAGGGGCGGAATATATTCATACAGTCGTTTCCGCATACCGCAAGGCACTTGATAATCATGAGTTAATCCCCGAAGTGAAAGAAACACTGGCATCGGATTTCGGTCGCTCCAAGACGACGCTGTTTTCTGAAGGCATTCGTGATAACGGGATTATTCAGAGTTCATCGGCGCACGGTACCGGTATCCACCTTGGCGAAATCACGGCTGTTGATGGAAATGGGATAACCGTCAAAACGGGAGAAAAACTGCTCGGGGGAGACCGGGTCCGAATCCATCCGAAAAGCGGCTTTGAAGGCACGAGTCTGAAAATCACCGGGGTCACCGAAAAAAACAACGGCGAATATTTGCTTACTGTCGGACAAACAGCCGGTATTCATGCCGGTGACACGGTCTATCTTGTCGGCAGGAAAAGCAGCGGCCGGCAGTACGAAAAAAGACAAATTAATGTTCGTCCGTACCGGTTCAGACCGTATTGCCCGTTTGGCCGCAGGATTTTGCGCAAAATTTCTGAAAAATCCGGACGGCATCTCCGAAAAGCGCGGCATAAATTGTATATCAAAGTTGATTCGACAGCATGGCTGTTTCAATTGCAGGATGTCCATTGTGACGGGATCATTGCCGCGCTTGCGCGCGAAGATATGATGAAATTGTATGTGAACACATCACTTCTCAACCGGATTAACGACAGAGTATCATTAGCAATGCCCCCTTTTGTCAAAGAAGCCGATCTGGCGAAATGGTCAAAAGTGGCGCGATTGTTTTATGAAAAGGGAGTTAACCGGTGGTTTGCAGGTAATATCGGACAGGTGCCGGTTTTCGAGAAAAAACCGGAGCTTGTTGCCGACAGCCATATCTGGTGCCTGAACCGGGCTTCACAGTCGGTTATTTCCGAACTCGGGTTTGACGGGTCCTGCTATTCGGTTGAAGATGATTTTTTTAATCTGAAAACGATCGGCAATTCTCATGGATATGCCACGCTTTTTGCGCATGTGCCCCTGTTCATTTCCAGGATCAAACCGCTGATCGAGACAGGTGCTGTACAGGACGATTCCGGAAGAGAACGATATTTCTTATCTGCAAAGCACGGCCTCTACTACCTTGTCGGTGCAAAACCATTCTGCATAACCCACCGGCGGGACCGCCTTGATGATTGTGGTATCAAAAAATTTATTCTCGATCTGAGTTTCTGCGAATGCAAAAAAAGCCTGCTCCGTGAAGTTCTTACCTGCTATAACAAAAAAGAAAAAGTGCCGGGATCAACGCTGTTTAATTTCAAGGATGGCTTGAAATAGTAGTAAAGAAACTCCGCCCCCAATCTCTCAAATCATTTCAAATCATCCACACAGCTATTTCCCTCAAGATATATCGCCGGCACGGCTCTGCTGCTGTCAACAGGAATCAATATCACATTGGTTTTATTATCAACCGGGTATTTCAAAAGACCCGACATCATTTCTGAATCAATACCATCAATTCCCGTGGTCTCTGCGGTTTCCATACAATACGGATGTCCTGCAATCAGGGTAGTATTCTTTTGCTTGAGGTACTCAATAGGAGCAAGTTTTGCATGGCCGGCGCGGGTGCTGACAATCGTTCCATGCCGTGCAATATGTCTGTCGGTCAATCCGTGCATGTCGATAATGCGCAGGCCTGAATAATATCCCAGTGCGCCGATTGCCGTTGCTGCTACGGTTACCGGCTCATCACAATCGGAGAAAAGTTCTCCCAGACGTTTGCCCACAAAGATCCAGTTTTCATGGTCCGAAATCAGGTGGCTCTGCAAAGACCTGATTGACTCGATTCCCGAGGTGTAATGAAACGTCGATGCATGAACAAACGATCCGGCAAGGACCATTACTATCAGGGCGGTCCGGAGTGTTATCTGGCGGATAAACATAACAGCAGCGGTTATTATAACAAAAAGAAGCGGGAGCACCGGAACCATAAATCTGAATTCCATAAAATCACCGCCCACGGAAATCACATAGGCGCACCAGATGACTATAATCGTTGCCGGAATTGCCAGTAAGCGGTTTTTGCTGAATAACCTGCTGCCGGAAAAGAGCACAATGAAGGGGAATGGCACAAGCCAGTATGAGTGGAAAAACAGCAGAACATACCGCACTCCCTGTTTCAGCGAGTCAACCGATGATACCTTGGCATGGAATGTGTTGGGAACAAGACTGCCGTAATACAAAATCTTCCACAGACCATATCCGGTAATAATGCATGTAGCGGGCCCGAGGAGAGATATCAGCGCCGGTGCTTTTCCTGAAAAAGTGCCTTTGTTTCTAAGTAGTGCGACAATGCACAATCCTGTGATTACAGCAAAAGGGAGCACCGAATCGGGTCGGGTCAGCACTGCAGCGCCTGTGATTATCGATAAGCCGGCAAAGTTGACATGCGAGCATCTGTTGCGCATTGTCATGTGCAGGTACAGCCAGGCTCCGCTCGTGATCAGAAAGGCTTGTAACTGCGTTTCCAGGCCCCCGGTTGCATAACAACTGAAGGTGTAATTGGTCCCCAGTAACAGAATCGTCAGATGTGACAGTACCCTCGATCTAAAAAGCATCATCGAAAGCAACCAGGTTGTCACCAGCGTGCCGACGTAGAACAACAGCCCAAGCAACCGGGAAAAAACAACGACATCCATCCCTATTACATGCGGAACCGCCATCATGACGGTCCATAGAAAATTGGTATATCCCTCCACCGGCTTTTCACCGGGGTTCCAGACCAGCCCGTGGCCCTCAACAAGATTACGCGCATACCGGAACGAGATAAATGCATCGTCCTGCGTGAACCGGTTGAAGAAAGCGACGTACAAAAGAGCAGCGAACAGAATAATGACTGATGTTTTCTTGTGAGCAATCTCTGTAATTGAATTAGTATTCATGCTTTCATTCTGATAGAAAAAGGAATGTATATCC
>WJKA01000686.1 GCA_014729375.1 Chitinivibrionales bacterium | reverse complement strand
CCGGTATCGGGCAGATAATCCCCCTTTTTAGCGATATTGCGGATTTACAGTCGGAAGTTGCGGGGTGAGTATGGTGTGTTTTAAGTATCGCCGTCAACTGGTTTGTATGCTTCTGTGGCTTGCAGGAGTATCTGTTCTGCCGTGTAGTGCCAAGACGCGCTGGAGTTCGCTGCACATTATTCCAGATGCCGACCTGATACGGGGCGGCTATTTTATCACCGAGGGACTGGGGTATTACTTTGTCGATTCAGATACCGGCGGAACGTCGCCTGCAATAAGCGGCGGGGGATTGATCAGACTGGGAATAATCGAGTGGGTTAACATTCATCTGGGCTATGCAGGCGGTCCGACAATCGGGTTCAAGGCGCGCATCCTTGGCGAAACAAAGCCGTGGATGCCCTCGCTTGCTGTTGGCGCTCACAATGTATTTGCGCATAAAGAAGCCAGTTATTTTGATGCGGATTCGGCTGTTGCCGAAGACATGGCAAATGAATTCTATTGCGTGCTTGGTAAAAGCATCGAACAACTGAAAACCAGATTCCATCTTGGAGTACAGTCAATACCGACAAACGAAAAGGAAGTTGTCAATCCGGTTCTCGGCATAGAGAAATATTTCGGTGCCGGCGTTTACACCACGATTGAGGTGCACCGGAGGGATGAAGAGATAGTGCCGTCGCTGTTTGTAACGTGGCGAACTCTTAAAAAGCGGATTCAGATAGCCGCAGGTATTGTCGATCTCGCAGGATTCCTTTTCGATAAGGGGGAGTTCAGGTTTGCCCTCTCTGATCCGGCGCCTGCGTCCTCGCTGGTCCATCCCGGCATCTGGTTCGGCGTGGCGTATAACGGCAACCTCGGGTTCGGCAAGAAAGCCGGTTTCGCTTCAATTGACGATCGTCTTGCTAAGCAGGAAAGAATTGTCTATTCACTCCGTGATGAAGTTGACAGCTTGAAACGCATGACATCGACAAACAAAGAGCAGTTACATGCTGTAAGCCAGTCGCTGGGTTCGCTGGTAGACAGTATGCCCAGCGACCGGGAGCAGCTAAGGCTGTTACTGCTCGATAAAATAATATCGCTGAAAAGCCTGTATGAAGCAGTCCCGTTTGAACCGGAAAAAGTAAAGCAGACAATAAGAGAAATTGCTAATTTCAGGGAGAAAGCCGTTCCACCGCTGAAAGAAATTGTTCTTGATAAATCGGAAGACCGGTATGTCAGGATGCTCAGCGCCGCTCTTCTAGGGGAAATAGGAAATAAAGCTGCCTCCGATGTTCTGCTCAATATACTGAGTGAAGAAGAAGACCCGGGAATACGGATTGAAATACTCATTGCGCTGGGCAAAATGAGAGAAACCCAGGGAATTTATCTGATGGAACAACTTGCAAATGATCCTGATGACGGAGTTGCGCTGGCCGCCCAGGAAGTCCTTCAGAAATTATCAAAGGAAACCGGAGTCACGCTCTCTCCTGAGCTGAAAATGCGTGATATCACGACCCAAAACCCGGAATCGGTAATGGAGAAAAAGACCTTTGGTAACGGTGCCGATACTGCCATTGAAGCGCCGCAGGTATATGAGGAAGTCGGTGAGGATACCACGGGTCTGGAACAGGACCAGGAAACCGTGGCCCCGGAACCGGTTGATACTGTCGGACTCGATACCGGGGGAGGGCAACCTGAACAGAGTGTGCCGGAGGCGGAAGATAACGCTGAAATTATGGCGGAGGATAGCGATGAAGGACCTGATTCAGCGCAAAAAAACGGCGAAAAAGCAGAAAATCCGCCGCAGACTGACAAAATTGATGAGAACGCAGAAGAAGAAAAAAGCGAGGTAAAAGAAGAAAAAGACACGGAAAAAAACAAAAAGCGGGGTATCAGGAAACTATTTGGGCGCGACCGGGATGAAGAGGAAGAAGATTCTAAAAGCTGGTAGTACCTGAATACATGAAAACATAAATACTGTACGTACGAACAAGACCACTACGTGCAAACTATCGGATCTCAAGCCGGAAATTGTTTCCGGCTTTTCTTTTTTATTGACGGCAGTACCGTATTGGAATATAATTAACCCGGTGCGCCTCATTGATTCGCTCATCGGGGCAAATTATTTTTAGTTCTCCGCAGACATAACCAGGAGAGTATGTGCACTACATGCAAGCCATTCCGGAAACTGAGAATATAATTATACAATATATTACCACTATCAGCTAAAAGAGAGGGACTATGGATACAAGTACTCTGATTTACATTCCTCTGATTGCAGGTGTTCTTGCGCTTCTTTTTGCTTTCTGGAAGTCATTATGGATCAACAAGCAGGATCCGGGCACCGACAAGATGAAAGAAATCGGTGCAGCGGTTCGAGAAGGCGCAATGGCATTTTTGTCAAGGGAGTACAAGGTGTTGGCGATTTTTGTTATATCCGTAGCAGTTCTTCTTGTAATTGCCAATGAAAGCAATGTCAAATGGGTGGCGGCTTCCTTTATTGTCGGGGCCGTGTGCTCGGGTATCGCCGGTTTTTTTGGAATGCGAATAGCCACAGCGGCAAATACGCGGACAACCAATGGTGCGCGAAAAGGGTTACAACCAGCGCTTCAGGTTGCATTTTCCGGTGGAGCAGTAATGGGAATGTGTGTTGTCGGTCTCGGCGTTACCGGTCTTACGCTTTTATTCATTGTCTATACACGAATGTTTGGAAATACAATTACCGATCTCACCAATACGGTACTTCCGGTGCTCAACGGCTTTGCTATGGGTGCATCATCGATAGCGCTTTTTGCCCGTGTGGGCGGTGGGATTTATACAAAAGCTGCTGATGTCGGTGCTGATCTAGTGGGGAAAGTGGAAGCCGGTATTCCTGAAGACGATCCGCGGAACCCGGCGACAATCGCCGATAATGTCGGGGATAATGTCGGGGATGTTGCAGGAATGGGCGCCGATCTTTTTGAATCGTATGTCGGTTCGATCATTGCATCTATGGTGCTGGGCGCCACTACCGGATCAATCAACCTCGTACTGCTTCCATTAGTAATCGCAGGAGTTGGTATTGTAATCTCGGTAATCGGCACCTTTTTTGTCAGGGTGAAAGAGGGTGGAAATCCGCAGGCCGCGCTCAATATCGGCACATTCGGAGCAGGAGGGATCATGGCTGTTCTTACCTATCCGATTGTGGTATATCT
>WJKA01000685.1 GCA_014729375.1 Chitinivibrionales bacterium | reverse complement strand
TCTCCAGCGGCTTGTTTTTCGTGGGACCGCTGAAACAACCGTATTGACTGCATAGCGGATAGGGATTGCTGCATGAAGGGAGCTGGATTCTTTCGGACCAGGTCGCGCCGTTATCGGTAGAAGTTCGGACAACGCCTTTCCAGTTGTTCGGGTTGCCGCTGTATTTATAGTAAAGCAACAAAGGTGCGCCGGCTTTTTTCGGCTGAAAAAGCACCGGGTTCCAGCATGAAGATGCATCCTCACCGCCGGCGTCAACAGGAACTGCGTCTGTCCAGACATCGGAGCCCTTAACCTTGCGGGAATACCAGATTCTCGTTGAACTCGATCCTTCGCTTCCGCCTCCATACCATGCAATGACCAGATCGCCGTTGGACGCTTCCGCAATTGTCGATGCATGATTGAAATTCTGGAATACCCCACCGACTTCCTGCCGCAGCACCGAAGCCTCGGGATAGAGGGTTACCTGTCCAAACAGCAACCCGGCGGAAACCATGACCGACAGAGCAATATTTTTACCATTCATACTGCCTCCTCACAAAAAGGTTTATACATTAGATAATGAAAGCCGGGCAATAACAGGGAATAAGAGTGAGAAAGCGTGCAGTTCCTTTTTGCTGAACATGCAAAACACTTTTTACGCGGCCGATACCGGATGCGAGAAAAGATTTCGCTGCTCCTTCAGTAGTTCCCTTTACTGCTGAAGTTTATAATTTACAATGTTCGGAAAATCATTTGCAATAAATTTAATAATCTTGATAATAAAATACAAGGTTAACCTAATGCTGCAGAGCGGCGGATTTGCTTGGTATAATAAGTATAATTAATAAGACAGTATTTATAATTTATTCTTAAGCATTTCATGCAATAATCTAGTAATCTTGTTAGAACAGCAGTTCAGGAATCAAAAAGGAGTCATGGATTACTATAGACTTTCCCTTTCGCTGAACAACTAGTGGGAACCCTCTTCCTGTGTTTGCCCCCTCATTCCCGGGAAGGGGGATTTTTATTTGCATGTTATTAATAAGTTTAGTAAAGTTTGCGCTAAATGCAAAATAAAAAAAAGCTCAGCGAGACAAAAATATGTACATTTCAGACAGAATTAACAGTGCCGTCAAACGGTATCGTTTACAAATCAATTCAGCGAAAGGAGAAGGGGATGCATAAACCTTCACTGGTACTCAATGCAATTCTAATCACGGGTTTTTGCATTGAAGGATTGTTTGCTTATGACTATGAAAGCGACTGGCGCTCGTATCGAGGCAATGAATGCAAGTGGGCGTATGATTATGCACAGGAGGAGCGTCCGGGCGTCGCGATCGAGAAAATAGAACCAACCGGTGCGGATGTGTATGCCGATATTGGTGAAACAGTGGAGATCACCTTCTATTATAATTACAACCATCACCTGTTCAACTGCAGCTTTCTGACAAGTACCAACCTGACGCAGGACATGATGGTCAACGATCATTCCGCCGACAAATACTGGTGCATTCCGTTTGCCGAAGAAGAGAATCCTATCCGTGATGACTGGGATGAGCTTCCTCCGGGGCCGGGCAACGGGTACATTGTCACGTTCTTTTTCAAAGCAAAGTCATCACTGCGATGCGGCGGAAGCGATTATGATCTGGCGAGTACTCCACGCTGGATGAGGGTAACGCCCTATGACATCTCCAATCCGTTGTTTTATAAAATAGACGCATCGGGGCAGGCGACCGGCGCACGAAAACCGGCTGCTGCAATGTCTGTTCAAAACAGCATTTTAACATTCAAAAAAACCGGTGAATTCCTCAATTGCACCAGTCCGTTTTCCGGCTCCTGCCGAATCGCTGTCCGCGATATCCAGGGGCGGACCCTGATCGAGAAAGTTATAAGCGGCAAAAATGCCCGGCTCTCTGTCAAAAGCATTTCATCGGGTACATTTTTAATAGAAGTTTCCAACGGACACCGGACACTGCATGGTGCGTTTATTAACAGGTAGGGGAGCATTGGATATGATCGAGCGATTTTCGCACCCGGCGCATCTTGTTCAATCTCGCGTCTGCAGGTATATATCCTGCATTGTCGCAGGCGCGCATATTTTCGTGTTTCCGCTGCGCGCAAAGCCGGACATAACAATTGTGGATCCGCAGGAAGTTGCGGATTTTTTCGGAACCCGCAATGTCAAGGTGGTTTTTACCGACGATCAGCGGTTGTATTATGTTGATTTTGCGGAAACGGGGCCTGCCTCTCACCAATTTGTTAATGTGACTCAGCAGAAGGTCGCAGCGCCTGTTATCTCACCGGACGGCCAATGGATCGCCTATTCTTCGGGTACCGGTATCGATGCAAATTCGCCGTCACCGAGTACCGCCTGGATTATTCCGTTTCATGCGCAGGCCGAGCCGGTGATGATATCGGAAGAGGGCAGCGGTTATGTTCCGCGTTTCATGCCGCTGAATAAAGAGACGTCATCGGTTATTTACGCCACCTGCGGAACGAAAATTGACGGGAAAGATTATTCCTGGGACGGTTGCGGGCAGATGATGATCAGGGACATCGTAGACGGCATTCCGGGAACCGGGCGGACAGTGTACGGCGGCGGCAGTTTTTTCGGAGGGATTTCAGCCGATTCGCGGTATCTCTGTTCAGGCGAAAACCGCCGGGGCGCGTTCATGCTCGATCTTGACAACCAGAACCAGGGTGTGCAGGTAATCCATTGGTTTGCCGTCACGCACGCAACAACCGGCAATGACACCGACATCACGCTTCAGACCTGTAATCCATCGATTTCGCAAAGCGCACGCTATCCCGGTGTAATGATGTTTCTTGATTTCGGATTCCCCGGCGCCTTTGAATATCCTGATATAGAAAGCTGGGGGTTTCATCAAATACTATTTATCACGAGTATCGATAATGAGATTATGCGGTATTTTCGTGCGCCCCGTGATCTGATAATTCCCGGCTATGATACCGGCGCGGTAAGTAATGTGAGCTGGATCCACAGCGAGTGGTCAAACCACCCGTACTATGCTGTTGCCGCTGAACGGGCCACCCGTCTGTGGCCGAGTCCCGATCTTCCAGTCATGGCGCCGCAGGACCGGAACGAGCATATCACGGCAATCAATCTGAAAGATTCCTCGTATCTGAGAATGATATCGGCAACCGACACTACAGAGGGGGCGTCGGTGTACCAGCTCTCGTTCATGCATTTATGGGTGGAGATTCCCGATGGATTTGAAGAGGACGATGGATGGCTTGAAGGAATTTCCGATGTAAAAAAAACCCGCGGGTTTCATGCAAATACTGCTGTTCCTTTCTCCAGCCGAGGACGGGGGCATGCATATTCGCTGTATACGATTGATGGAAGAAAAATAAGCAGCAGTATGCATAAAGCATTGAAAAGTGCTTTGGGCGGGAGAGTTTATTTTGCTGAAATAATTTCCGATAATAACACAAATGCCCGATTTTATAAAAGAATCGTGGTGAAATAATATTCACTATAAGGAGGTTTACATGCAAATGTGCGCTCGCGGAAAGGCAATGCTTATTATTTCATCAGTGTTTATTTGTTGCATATTCTGGGTAAAATCATTCAGCGCCAATCCGGTGCTGTCCAGGGAGGAACTGAGCACCTCGGGGTTCACGGTGTCGCATTCGCCGACAATCGTTGAGGCGCAGAACGGCGATCTGGTTGTCTCGTTTTATGCCGGGGGAGAGGAAGGTGAGGACGCCTGGATTTATGTTGACCGGAAACCACAGGGCGGCGACTGGACCGGGCCGGTAAAAATCGATAATCGCATTCCCGGATACAATCCTGTGCTTTTCAGGCCAAAGGGCAAGCGGATTATTCTTTTGTGGTACCGGTTTCATATCAGTGCGTATCATTGCATGAAATATTCGCTCGATGACGGCAGGACCTGGATACCGGAGTCGCTTGACGATCGCATCAGTTTGCCGTCGGCCGATTTAAAGTATTTCCAGGATGCGGAGCTTGAGCCGCAATATCATGTTCCGAATAAAAACAAACCGCTCGAGCTTGATGACGGCACCTTGCTTATCGGCGCGAGCAGTGAGTTCAACGGATGGGTCAGCTTTGTTGAGACGGTAACCCCCGAAAACAATTACACGACAAATTATGAGGTGCTGGCCCCTGATGCAGCCGGGGGGATTCAACCGATCTTTTTCAGACTGACGCCCGATGCGCAAAAAATTCTCATGACCACGCGTGACGCCCGCAGGGCGCCGTCAAGAATTACTACCGGTGACGGCTATCTGTCGACCGACTACGGAAAAACCTGGGAGCCGCAGGACCTCAACGGCAATTATCCCGGATGGCCCGGTGACGGGGTAACGCTTGATAATGGATGGCATGTTGCGGTATGGGGACGCCCTGAGAATGAATACGCGGTCAGCAGCGACGGGTTCAACTGGGAACGGGTCCTGACTATCAATGACGGCGGCGAGTATCCGTCAATAATACAGACCTCCGACCGGAAACTTCACGTGGTGACCGGAAGTCGCGGTACCGGCGGAGTCACCCATTTTGTGCTCGATCCGGACCTCCTGACCGGCGATGCAACAGCAATTTCAGACAGGACCGGTACCGGAATGCAGCGTCCTTTTGATATTGTAGTGCAGGACGGGACAGCAAAGATAGTCGGCAATTCAGGCGGACCGGTTACTATTGAATTGTATTCGAGTTCCGGAAGGAAGGTCGCTCAATATAAATATAGCGGTGTGAATGATGCTGCAGCGATAAACCTGAAGTCGCTTGTTTCCGGCAGAGGAGCATTTTATCTGAAAGCATCAGGGGCCGCCTGTGAAACAGCGGGATCATTTGTTTGCATACAGTAAATACCAATGCGCAAATCTAACTATTAATTATATTGCCCGTATATGAATGCGTTAGTAAGGGGCCTTTCCATGAACATAAAGACCTGCCTGCGGTTTCTCGTGATGACTCTCTTTGCAGCCGCTGTCACGTATGCCCAGCAACGGGGGCGAGTCAAGGTTAACGATCGCACGGTTGTGACCGATAACGGAACGCTTTTGCGGGCGATCAAGCATGGCGAGGACTGGGGCTGGACGGGTAGTGGCTACTCGGTCAGTAATGTGCAAGACCTTTGCGATAAGGTCAAGCGAAACGGCATGAACACCATCAAGCTGTTCGTCTCCGATATCGACTGCGACAAGTCCGGCAGCCCCTCCGATTGGGGAGAATTCGAAAGCAAGGTTCTACCAAACCTGGACAAGTGGGTAGAGGGTACACGCAACGAGGGCGTATACCTCAGCATCGTCGCTCACGGATACAAATACCTCAACTATGACACCGCCACCAGCCCTCGGTTCTGGAAGCGGGTTGCACCGCGCTACGTGGGCGAGACGCACGTGCTCTACGAAATCTACAACGAGGCATGCGCCTCCGGCGGCGGCAGAAAAGACTTTGAGTTACCTGCCATGTACCGATCATGGCAAGAGATCCGCGCGGTGGATTCAGAAGTCATGGTGCTGCTGATCAACACCTCCCGGGCCCAGGGCGGATTCGGTGACATCATCGACGCTGCCGATTTTCTCAAAAGCAAGGGAATCCCTTTCAAAGGTAAGGAGGGGGTTTCCTGGCACGGCTACTCCACCGATGTTTCCCGCGTCAGCGATCTGGCCGCCGCGGGATACCCGTCCGTGTGCACCGAATATCCGGCCAGTGGTTGTGGAACCCTCGAGGATCTGGAAGCGGCGGGAATCTCCTGGTACGCTCACGACGGCGAACACGGTGACATCGATGATATCACCGGCTGTATCAAGGAGAAAGAACTCTGCTACGAGCCCGACTTCGGCAGCTTCCCCTGCGACCAGAGCTTCTGCGAATGTGGCGCTATCGACCGCGCGCCCATCGTGAATATCGTCTCCCCCTCGAACGGTCAGACCCTTCTGGTCGGCGCCGACATCACCATCGAGGCCACGGTCAGTGACGATGGTACGGTGGAGAAGGTAGTGTTTTACGAGGGGAATACCCAGGTGGCCGATTTCACCGGCGGCCCCTACGAGCACACCCTCTCCGCTGTGGCGGCAGGTACCTACGAGATCAGGGTGGAGGCAACTGACGATGCCGGGCACAGCTCGGCGGCAACCGCCACCGTGACCGTCACCGATCCTTCCTCCCTTCCCTCGGCACCCGACCACGGTCCCACCACCCCCTTCCAGGGAGACGGGATCGCCATTCCGGGGGTGGTTCAGGTCGAGGATTTCGATCAGGGGGGCGAGGGAAACGCCTACCACGACTCGGATGGCAGCAACACCGAGGGGGCATACCGCAGTGATGAGGCGGTTGATATCGAGGCGGGGGCGACCGGCTATCTGGTCACCTCGACCGAGACCGGGGAGTGGCTGGTGTACACCATCGAGGTTGGCCAGGCGGGCACCTATCCGGTACGGGTCAACGTCGCCAACGGCACGAGCAGTGGCTCCTTCAGCCTGTTTCTCGACGGCGAGAATGCCACGGGTATCGTCAGCCGGGGCGGGACGGGGGGCTACGACAACTGGAGTCTTATCGAGATCGGCGAGTTGACCCTTACCGCCGGCGGCCACGAGCTGCTTCTAAAAGTGGAAGAAAAGGGCTATATCTTTGACTATCTAACGATCGGTGAGACGAGTCCGCGTCCGACACATGCACCGATTTCCCGGCGCCTCAAACGCAGTGGGACGAACATTGTCGTGAGCGGCGCCGTTTCGGCCGCTGCCTATTCACTTGACGGAAGGATTCTCGGTCGTGAAATCAACCGAGGCCATACGATGCTTCGATTAGAGCGATTTACCGGTATCGTTTTGGTACGGATTACCGATCGTCACGGATCGACCGGGGAGCGCCTCATTGTTTTGCGCTGAGGGATTATACCCCATACACAAACTGCAGCGTGGTATCGAGCAACGCCACGGGTGCATACCGGACTGTAAAAGCCTGTTTCAGTCAACTTATTCATTATGTTAATGCAATATAAATAGTCGAATTAGAGGCTTTTTTTTGTTTTATACCTGATATGCCGCTAAATTTGCTATAATTGATACGATAGTTATCTATAGACTTATGCGGAGAATCAAAACAATAAATTCCAATACCGGCAATTTGTATAGTTTGCTAGTGTACCGTCCGATAAATTCTCCTCAATTGTCGGACGGTACACTAGCATATTTCAATATCATACAGGCGTTAAGCGTCGTGTTTTCAGCAGCACGCACGCCACTATTTATTCAACAAAAAGGAGGTCCACATGCTTGCCGGAAAATCTTGCCGGGCAATCTTGTGTATTTTTGCTTTATTATCTCTCATTGCCGGAATTCGGGCTAATACGGGTATCCGGACTGATGCTATCGAGCTTGACGAAGTAGTCGGCCCGCAGGGGTGGGACACGCAAACCTATCGCGGTGATTCAAGACCCATGTGTTTTCATCATTGTGCCACCATTCAGGAGACATCACCGGGAAAATTTGTCTGTGTCTGGTATGTCACCGACGGCTGTGAGGAGGAAGACGTCATGGTTGCGGTCAGCTATAATCATGGATCGGATTGGTCGGAACCGGCAATCCTGCTGAGGTGGGACAAATCCTATAATCCCGGTCTATTCCAGCCAAAACGCGATCCCGACCAGCCGCTATATCTTTATACACGCAACACTATTACTGCGTCAGGGCATGTCCTGACTTCACCGGATGAAGGAATTCACTGGCAACAGCCGCCGGATGGAGCGCTTTTTGAAACCAAAGAGGACGCGAATGCACCCGCGCAGGGCACGTGGCTGCCTGATGCAGGAAACGCCTTGTGCGTCGATCGCTTCTCGGGACTTATCAAAAATCCCGGTCTTGAGCTTCCCGACGGCAGCATCTATCTGGGATCGAGTACTGAGTGTCCGCCGCCGCTCGGTGCGACATGGAAAAGCCATATTGAATGGGCGCCGTATAAAAACTATGACGGCACGAATGGGTCGGCTGGCGGATGGCAGTATATCTCAATTGATGCAGGCAATGATATGATCCAGCCGTCGTTTCTCGTTCTTTCGGGTGATTATCAGCACCTGATGGCGACCGGCAGACCGAAGACTTCTGATATTGCAACGTCGGTTTCCACCGACGGCGGGGCAACGTGGAGCAGAGGATCGAGTATTCAAAATCGCGGCCGCAAAGGACATTGCTCGTTGACAATGGATAACGGATACCATGTGTTGATGGCGGAAGACAACAGTCGTAACTTTGTCTATGTCTCGATCAGCAGCGATGCGCAGTCGTGGCAGGATGTCATTCATCTTAACGAACCCGACGGCGGCGCGTATCCGGTAGTGATCCAGGCTTCGGACCGCAAGCTGCATGTGGTATTCACGCAGTTTCGCAAAAGCGCGGAGTCCTGTATCCGCCATGTGGTCCTCGATCCCGAAAAACTGATCGGCAAGTCACCGACGGAAGGACCGTCGATAAGTGCGCAGCCTCAGAATGCAACGGCAGACAACGGTTCCACCGCAACATTCTCGGTGAGCGCTTCGGGTGACGGCGAACTCTATTACCAGTGGCAGCGCAACACCGGCGGTGGGCTCTGGTATAACCTCGGTCGGGAATCCTCCTATACGACTGAGACGGTGAAGGATGAAATGGACGGATGGAAATACCGTTGTGTTGTATCCGATAATACCGGCAGCACGGTTAGTGACGAAGTCGTTTTGAACGGTGGTGCGGTCGTTTTATCGAAAAAAGGCTTTATGCAGGGAATGCGCGGTGATTTCAAAATTGTTCAGCATGATAATGGAACAGACGTGACTTTTTCACTGGAAACCGGCGGCATTTTTTCTGTCAAGCTTCTCGATATCAACGGCCGGCTGGTGGCGTCCCTTTGTCCACAACGGTATGGACCGGGCACATATCAAATGAATGTAACCAGCCGCACGCCTGTGCCGGGAAGCCGGACGCTGCTGGCTGTTGTGCAAATGGGTGATGAAAGAGTCGTAAGAAGAATATTTTCACAATAACTCACAATAACATCGGCCTTTGCTGTATTGGTATCCGGCAGAGGCCGTGTTACTCTCCCTGACAGGGAAGGCGGTAGTTTAGTAGCTTAAGCGTCGCTCTCTTTAATCTACGCTGAATTCAAGGGAGCACAAATGACCTTCTTTCCACATTTTCCCGCCAGATTATGTGAATACAAAATTGAACATAAATTACCTAAAAAAATGTGGCTTGATGATAATCTGCCGCATTCTACGCATTAAAAGTACGTGTTTATGCTGAAAAACTGAATACAAAATTTTGACAAATTTATATTTTTTTATTATATTACCCTTATATGAATGCTTTAGTGTCGATATTTGATTTCACCGATTACCGTTCATTTCTTCAGGCGGTTTTCGATGCAAACAAGCGGAAAAATCCCGATTTTTCATTCAGGCAGATGTCGCAGGAATGCGGAATCTCTTCACCGAATTTTTTTATTCAGGTTATAAATAGAAAAAGAAATCTTGCAAAGGTAAGCGCACGAAAAATGGTATCCGGACTCAAACTGAAAAAAAGAGAAACAGCATATCTGGACCTTCTCATAAAATTCGATCATGCAAAGACATCCGTGGAAAAGAATTACTACTTTGCGCTGATTTCATCATTCCGCTCCCGTTCCGAAGTCACCCGTCTTCACAGCGATCATTACCGGCTTTATACCGACTGGTACAATCTTGTGATTCTTCAGCTTGCAGACGGCAAACCTGTTGCCACCGAACCGTCATGGTATGCCAAGATGGTATATCCTCCGATTCGTCCGAAGCAGGCTGCAAAATCCCTTGCACTGCTTGAAAAAATGAGATTACTGCGCAAAACAAAGAATAAATTCTGGAAACAGTCATCACGGTTTTACGAAACCGACAGAGAACTCAATTCTCTGGCGATACGGAATTTTCACGAAAAAATGATCACGCTTGCAGGCAAAGCGCTTGACGCTATTCCGCAAAACGAACGCGAAGTTTCCTCGCTGACAGTAAAAATGTCCGCTGCAACCTATGCAAAGGTTAAGGATCGGATCCAGGATTTCAAAGAAGAACTCATGGCAATTATTAACGAAGACAGAGTTGCCGATCAGGTGTATCAGATCAATTTTCAGCTCTTTCCGGTATCGGAAAAGGATGGATAGCATGATTCGCGCTTTATTACAATATAACATTGCTGTCCTGATTGCCGCAGCGGCATTGCAATGCTCCAATTC
>WJKA01000684.1 GCA_014729375.1 Chitinivibrionales bacterium | reverse complement strand
TGATATACCCGTTCAATATCCTGTGGTTCATTGGCCATATCCATTACTTCCTGCCAGAAAATTTCCATACGTTTTTTCAGTTTCATGTACGTTTCATCCGAAATGCCTATTGTAACGCCGCGAATATCACGTTCTGATGGATTAAATCGCTCCACAGCGTCTCTGCCTAAGGATAAAATGCTTTTATAATAATTTATGACTGCAACCGAGAGAACCTCTGATTCTGTCCGGATAATTGTATCAGTCTGGATCCATTCCCGTTTTTTTTCATCGTACCGGATCAGGTCTAATGATTCAAGAAGTTTTATTCCCTTTCGTACCTTGCTTGCACTTATTGCCGGGATAATTTTTTCGGCGATCCATTCGGGATTGCCCGGATACACCGAACAGGTAACAAGCTCCCTGACAACCGGCATATACCAGTGAGTCAGATATTTATACTGAGTATCCTGCAGATGCTTGAACGGCCCGAATTCGCGTTCTGAGACTATATGACGGAAAAATTTGTCTTTTTCGGTATGGATTTTTGCATGATCGAATGCCACGAGATATTCAAAATACCGTTTTTCTTTTGAAGAAAAATCCAGGGCATCAGAGAGGGAGTTCAACGACTCTTCAGAAAGATGAAGCTTTCGCTCCCGGATGAATTGGAGGAAATTGGGTGATGACGAGTCGGCCATTCGTGCGAAAGCCCGATAGGAAAATCGCCCGCGCTCCTTTTTCAGCCATGCATATATATCATTAAGAAACTGGCGATAATCAAGGTATGAAAAAATGTTTGGTTTCATAAGCAATACACAGACGAAGGTACGGCGCCTGCATACAATATACCACTTTTATAAAATAATTTCCATTGTTTTTACAACATTTTTTCATTTTGACTTATATTTCAATGAGTTATATTGATTATTTTTTTAAAATATTTTTTTCACATTAATTTTTTTTACATTTTTCAGATTTTTTTATTATATTATCAAAAGAAATAAATTGCATGGCAATTATGTGATCTCAGTTGAAGGAGCGGTGATGGTCGACCTCTCGAATTACAAAGCTGTTATTCTCTGCGGCGGTCAGGGTACTCGAATCAGGGAACTGTCCGAGAATATTCCCAAACCACTGGTACCGATTGGTGAACGTCCTATTCTCTGGCATATCATGAAAACTTATTCATTTTACGGCATAAAAAAATTTATTCTCTGCCTGGGATATAAGGGAGAACAGATCATCAACTATTTCGAAAACTATCACAGCCGCAATCATGATTTCACGATGAAAATAAGCGATCGGGACCGGAGGCGGTTCCATGATAATGAAAAAGAGGACTGTGACGTAAACGACTGGGAAATAACGTTTGCACTTACCGGCCTTTCCACCATGACCGGAGGACGAATTAAACGGATCGAGCAGTATATCAATGAAGAAACATTTTTTTGCACATACGGTGATGGTGTTTCGGACATTAACCTGCGGGAGCTTTTCGAATTTCACTGGAGCAAAGGTAAAGAAGCGACCTTGACAGGCGTTCACCTTCCAACAACATTCGGTATCGTTGAATCCGACCAGGACGATATTATCAAATCTTTCAGGGAAAAACCAGTACTGAGCGGTTTGATTAACGGCGGCTTTTTCGTTTTTAACAAAAGCATATTCAAACACATTGAAGGCGATGATATCGTGCTTGAAGACATGCCGATGAAACGGCTTGTCCGCAACAATCAGCTTGTCATGTACCGGCATATGGGATTCTGGCAATGCATGGATACATATAAAGATTTTCTCAACCTCAATACAATGTGGGATGAAAAAAAAGCGCCGTGGAAAATATGGTAAGGATTCATAAATGTTGATGCATGGCCTGGAAGACCCACATAAATGCATATATACATATATGTATAAATAAATGAGACAAAAATTTTAAAGGAGTTATTCGAAAGCGGCATGAATAAACTTTTTAACGGCATATACGAAAACAGGCGGGTCTTTATCACCGGTCATACAGGCTTCAAAGGTTCATGGCTGGCGCTGTGGCTGACAAAAATGGGCGCGAAAGCAGCGGGATACTCGCTTGCGCCGTCAACAAACCCGAATCATATATCACTGCTCAACCTGGATATGGAGTCAACGCTCGATACGATTCTCGATTTAGAATCGCTCTCGACCGCAATGAACAGATTCAATCCCGACATCGTTTTTCATCTTGCCGCACAGCCGCTGGTAAGGTATTCATACAGTCATCCGTACGAAACCTATGAAACCAACGTTATGGGCACGCTGAATGTCTGTGAAGCCGCCCGGAAATGCAAATCGGTTACCGCGATTGTTGCAATTACCACCGATAAAGTTTACGAAAATAAAGAGTGGGAATGGGGCTATCGTGAAAACGACCGCCTTGGCGGCTACGATCCCTACAGTTCATCCAAAGCCTGTGCCGAAATCCTTCTGTCTAGTTACCGGAATTCATTCCTCAATCTCAACGATTACGGCAGCATGCACAACATTCTTTTGTCAACTGTTCGTGCGGGCAATGTTATCGGCGGCGGCGACTGGTCAATCGATCGTTTGATACCGGATATCATGAAAGCCACCGCCGCAGGAAAACCGGTGGACATCCGCAATCCATCATCAACCCGCCCGTGGCAGCATGTGCTGGAGTGCTTAGGTGGCTACCTCAGGGTCGGACAGGTACTGCTCGAGGGCAGAAAGGATATTGCCGACTCCATTAATTTCGGGCCGGTTGAAAGCGACAACCTCTCGGTCGATGATGTTTGTGAGCTGGTACACACTATCTGGCCGCAGACACAATTCGACTTTCCCGACAATACAAGCCGGCTCCATGAAGCCGGTGCCCTTCGCCTTGACTGTTCAAAAGCACGAACCCTCCTCGACTGGAAACCACTCTGGAAATCGGCCAGGGCAATCCGCTTGACAGTCGAATGGTACCGCCGGTTCTACGGGGAAAAATCAATCACAAGCGAAAATGACCTCTACGAATATGTAAAAGATGCGCATGAAGGAGGAGCAGTATGGGCACAACAATTCTGATAACCGGTGCAAACGGGTTTGTGGGAAGGAACCTGGTCAATACATTCTCCCGGAATTCGGAAAATACTATAATTGCAACCGATGTCCAGGATTCCAGAATCCCCCTGTACTCATCGGACCAACGGGATATCACGTATCTCTCCGGTGACCTGTCGGATAAAGAAATTAATGCAAACCTCCGGGAAAATTACCGTTTTGATGTAATTATCCACCTTGCGGCAATACTCTCCCAGGCCGACGACATGAAAACGTACTTTTCGGTTATGGACTCCAATATCTATACGACATTCCTTTTACTCGAAACGGCCCGGGCTCACAGCGCCAAAGTGCTGTTCCCTTCGACCGCGCTGGTTTACGGAGACAAAAAAGCGCCTTTTACTGAAGATATGAGTTCTGATCCCGGGGTTTTTTACGCTCTTTCCAAGCATATGAGTGAAGAGCTGATCAGATTTTATCATAAGAAATACAAGATACCCTATAACATTTTCCGTATCGGAATTCTATACGGCCCCGGGCAGCATAATGCAATGTTTATACCTTCACTGATAACAAAACTGCTGGACGGCGAGCAGTTTGATATGACAAAAGGAGAACAGGTACGCGACTTTGTATATATTGACGATTTCATGCGCCTGCTTCAACGGGCGATGACAAAAAAAGATATCAGCGGCATGTTCAACGTAGGAACCGGCAATGCACCGTTGATGAAAGATGTGGCGCTCATTGCAGAAGAGCTTACCGGGATAAAGGGAAAAATCAACCTCGGTGGGCTCTCCTATCGAGAGCATGAAGTATGGGAGTACTGTCTCGATATAACTAAAACGAAGAATACATTTGGCTGGTCACCGGAAATTAACCTGAGACAGGGATTGCAAAATGCGATCAGCTACTATTCACAATTCATAAAGTAAGGCTCGCATGAAACGAATATTTTTGCTATTCTGCACCTTCACGGCGACCCTGAATGCACAACCGGACTGCCTCCGGAAGGCAGAGCAGCTTATAAAGGTTGAAAATTACACTGAAGCTGTTCGTACGCTGTACCTGTGCAGTAGCTCCATAGATCAAGCAGCCATGATCGGTCTTGTGTATCATCGGCTTTATAAACCCGATTCCGCACTCCACTATCTTCAAAAAGCATACGAAGCCGGCCATTATGACGACAACCTTCTCCTCAGCTATTCAGAGGCATTATTATGGAAAAAGAATGTGCGAAAAGCAAAAGAGGTTAT
>WJKA01000683.1 GCA_014729375.1 Chitinivibrionales bacterium | reverse complement strand
TGGCAATCCTGGCGCAACGACCGCCACTCGATTATCGCCGACCCGCGGTTCAAAAGCATCGAAAAAAGAGACTTTTCCCTTGAACCGGATTCACCTGCACGGGAAATCGACTTTGAACCGATCGACATCTCCGATGTCGGCCCGCGGCCGCCGGAAAAACGAGCGCATTTCAGCCTGAAAGTCAAGGAGGACCCGGAGAAAAGGGACTGATGCTCCGCTCATGGACGTCCTTGAAACACCGCGGACATGTCCGAAACTCCGCAGCAAGAGGCTGTGGTTAATTGCAATGCCAAGGCGCTAAAATCCGTCCATGGTACCGGCACCTTTTACATAATCGACCGGCAGTGCTTTAATTACCCGCATTTGCGGCTCAAGCTTCAGATTCAGTTCGCAAAGCTCTTTTTTGTCAAATGCGTTATTTCGCGGCGCGGTCAGTATGTTTACTACAGGCTTCGTGTATGAGCTTTCGTTTGCGTGGATTACCTTGGCAATCCGGTAATCATTAAGCATAACCAGACTTCCCACAGGATACAAAGATGTATAGCTGATAAATGCTTTGATAAAATCAGGTGAAATCACATGTTCCTTTACCATTCGAAGCAGGGCCTGCATGCAGACAAACGGAAGCATTGCTTTCCGGTAGCTTCGCGGCGAAGACATTGCTTCGAACACATCGGCGAGCTGCACGATTTTTGCATACCGGTTGATGAGACGTCCATGCCGCTGCTTGGGATATCCCCGGCTGTTTTCCCGTTCATGCACCTGATAGGGAATGAAGCGCACGCTTTCGGGAAGTCGCCTGATTTTTTCCAGCAGGTGCAATCCCAAAACCGGATGTTTCTGCACCTCAAACCAGTCGTCCGTGCTCAATTTCCCGGGCTGAAAACGAATGGACTCCGGTACCAGCAGCATTCCGATATCATGCACAAGCGCGCCGATGCCGATCTCAATTATCTGTTTTTCGCTATATCCCGCAGAGGCGGCAATGTTTATCGACAGCAGACACACATTCAGACAATGATTAAACAGGTAATCATCAGTGTGCTTGATCCCTGAAATGTTCAGAAGAATATTCCGATCGGTAACAAAAATTTTTACAAAGCGCTCGACAATCGAAGCAAGATCGCCCCCGTCAACAATGTTCCCTTTTGCCAACTCAGTAAGAATGGCCGTTATTTCCTTGAGTGCTCCTGAATACGAAAACGAAACATCCTGCTTGTAATCATCGGTGCGATCGGCAGGAGAAATCTGTGTTGCCTGCTCCCTGAGCCTCGGCCCCTCAGGCTCATCAGTCACTTTTCCGGAATCTATCTCGCTGTCCAGACTCCGGGACAACGTGCTGTTGTTGAGTTGTTCAAGCCCTTCTTTTCCCGGGCGAATGTCTTTCAGCACGGGAGGACGTATCGCGCCGCGGGGATGATCGTCTGCGCCGCTTTCTCCTTCTGGTTCATCATCCAGATTAAAACCTTCATCAAGCTGACCGGCGTCCCCGGAATCCATATCATCCCAGGGATCGAGATTTTCGAACTTTTTAGAAAGCAAAACCTGAATTTCATCAGTGTCATCCGGGCTCTTTGCATACAGAAGCTCGATATTTCTGCGCTTCAAAGCATTCAGGTGGTTCTGGGTAATCAGGGCATTTTCCGCTATTAACAACTCGCCCCTGGAAGAATAAAGCGCATTTTCCGCATGATCGCCCGCGGTTAGATCAGATAGGTGTAGCTCTTTCATAATCCCTTTGCACGAAAAAACACGTATATGCGGTCATTGCCCCTGATCGTCGAATGGTTTTATTATACAATTTTTTAAAATAATTCTCAATTTTTTTACCGTTCACGCCGGGAGCGCGCTGTCGCACAGGGAAGGGATGTATTCTCAGTGTACTATCAGAAAGGGCCTGGCCGCTAGTGTGCTGTATCTCAAATACGGGTGTGATTGCAGGGAGCTATTTTCATTCCTGTTGAGGCGTGAAGATGGTGAATACCGGGTGCGGCGAAATCACCCGGTACGAACAGCGGGTTGTATCTACGCATAAACACAGGTACGAACGTCTATGCAAGAATTATTATGTTTCCTGTTTTCAACGGAACAAGACATTACTGTTTTTTAAGAATAAGCACTCCGGATGTTGATCGCGCGGGTGCTGTGTATGTATCGGTATCCTCGGTAAGCAGATACATTATGTTTCCGTTATCATCAAGAGCATAATCGTAATAATATTCCCTTTCACCATTGGAAAAAGCTTCGATATACACCTGGCCCTCCTGTGCAACCAGTTTCCATATACCGGGCTGTCCTGAAACTATTCCAAACATATCATCGGTAACAACCAATGAGTTCGTGCTGACAAGTGAATCATTTTCGTCATAAAGGTCCCACGTTCCCTTACAACTGTCGTTGATATCGGCAACCTGGTCGCTGTCCGATGGAGCGCTTGCCGGATTGTTGGTGCCCGTATCAAAGCAACCGAAAAAAGCGATACCTGCAAGGAATGGAATTACTGTTCTTCGACAGCATGTGGTCATCATACCTCCTTTACATTATTGGTTATTGATCGTTACGAATTATGATATTAATTCGACGAAACCCGGTTTAATGGTTGTTTGTTAAATATACAAAAAGCAAATTGCATATGAAAACCCTGAAAAGATAACCAATGGTTAAATAATTTCGAGCTTATTTACTCTTCTGTATTCAGTATTATATATTTAAAATAGCTCTGAGCGTAATCACCACAGCTTCTGTCTGGTAATGTAAACCCGCAGCGATTCGGTACGCAAAGGTGAAGCCGCTGAAGGGGGACAGGAGAATTTGCAGCCGGTGGCAGCAAGAAATAAGGTTTAGAGGTGGGTTGCAAAGTATAATCCCGAACTTTTCTCCCGGATGCCTGCAGAATGAATCCTGAAAAAACAACCTACCGCTTGTTCTTTGTCACTTTTTTTCTTTCAGGCGCCTGTGCACTTGCATACGAAATTATCTGGGAACGTATGCTTCTGCTCCTTCTGGGAAACAGCGTTAATTCGGTAGCCGCGGTACTTGCCTCATTTATGGGCGGCCTTGCGCTGGGAAGTTTTTTGTTCGGCCGGATTTCCAGCCACGTAAAACGTCCATTGCTGCTTTATGCCGGCCTTGAGGCCGGTATCGGCATCTTCGCATTTGTTTTTCCATCACTGCTGTCGGGCCTTAACAGCGTTTATATCATGCTCGCCCGTCAATTTTCCGGGACTCCCTGGGCTGTTACGGCAATCAAGCCTGTGTTCAGCTTTCTTATCCTGATAGTACCGACCTCGTTCATGGGCGGAACGCTTCCGGTCGCGGTGAAATATATCATTCGTACTCCGCGCGTTACTACCCGCCGCGCGGGGACGCTGTATGGCATCAATATGCTCGGTGCGGTTGCAGGATGTGCTGCAGCAGGTTTTTATTTCATTTTTGCGTTCGGACTTTATACAGTCAATATCATTGCCGGTTCGATCAACTGCCTGATCGGCCTCACGGTGTTATTGTTTCATCTCAAGCGCGCTATTGTCCCAACACCGGGACCGGCTGCCGCTGCCGGCTCTCCTGAAACCGGCACAGGTGAGCAGCGCGATGCGGATGCCATTCCCGGGAGAATCAAACGCGTAATTCTGATTACCGCCGGGATATCCGGCTTTTGCGCACTGGCCTTTGAAGTCGTGTGGACCCGGCTGCTGATTTTTTACATCGGTAATTCAATCTACGCATTTCCATCCATGCTCGTAGTTTACTTGTGCGGATCCGCTCTCGGAAGTCTGCTCATTTCCAGGTTTCACACGTTTTTCAAGGATAAAATCATGCTGGCAGGATATTGTATGCTGATTATCGGCATGCTTTCCCTGGCAACCCTCCCGCTGTTTCCTCAGCTTTCCGGCATTCTGCAAAAAATGATTATGGCCGGAAGCAGCACGCTCTCCACTCCGATATTCATAGGAATAGTAACATCGGGCACTGTGCTTTTTGGCCTTTCGTTCTTGTTTGGTATGATATTTCCCCTCGCCACCGGCATTTTTTCACGGTCCCCAGGAAATATCAGCCGTTCGGTCGGATATATTTACTCATTCAACACCGCCGGTGCGGTCCTGGGCTCGTTCCTTTCCAGCTATGCGATTATTCCTGTTTTGGGTACAACCTGGGGAACAATACTGCTCGCAGCAATCTGCAGTGGCATGGGGGCTATGCTGGTATTTATTTCACCGTCCGGGCAGCGCCGCACCGGAAGAATTATCGCGGCATCCGGCGTGACATTCTGCGTGCTTATCGCGGTTTTTCTTGTGCCCTGGAACAGGCCGGTATGGATGTACAGCCCGGTATTTGATGCAATCGAAAAGAGCGAGCGTATCCTTTTCTACAAGGAAGGCAAAGGGGCTACGGTGACGGTGCGGGAAAATGCGCCCGATCCATACGACAACAACCGCTACAAAGTTATCGAAGTGGACGGGGTCAATGTGGCCGGCACACCGCCAATGCTCCGGACAACACAGAAAATGCAGGGACATTTCCCCTTGTTGCTCTATAAAGCCGCAACCGGAAAAGACCCTGCGTATGCCTTTATTCTCGGCCTTGCCACCGGTGAATCATCGCACTCGATATGTCTTCATGATATCAAACGTCTCGATTGCCTCGAAATCGTTCCCGAAGAAAAAGCCGCGCTCAAATATTTTAAAAATATCAATCACGATATCCTCACCAATCCGAAATTCAACCTGACATTCGATGATGCCCGCTCGTTCCTGTTGACAAGCAGGACGCAATACGATATTATCGAAAGTGATGCCATTCACCCCGAAGTCAATATCACCACCTACACAAAAGAATATTTCGAGATCTGTAAAAAACGGCTCGCCGATGACGGTATCCTTTCATCCTGGATACCCTTTTTCAATCTCGGCGAAAAAGAACTGAAAGTTTTGCTTAAAACTATCAGGGCGGTATTTCCCCATGTGATGATCTGGTATGTGCCCCACAACCATAACCACCACGCCCTCCTCATGGGCACCAAAAAGAAATTGCAGTTTGATTTCAATATTCTCTGCGAAGAAATCCGTAAGCCAAAAATTTACGAAAGCCTCCATCAGACCGACATGGCCAACCCGTATATCATTCTCAGCTCGATGATTATCGATGAAAAAGCCGTCGACTCGATTATCGGCAGTTCAGATATTCCTCTCAATGACGACAATCGCCTGTACCTTCCACACGTCCTGGCACACCAGAAGCGGTCGGGCGTCAAAACGATCTATCCCAATCTGAAACTTCTGGCACACTACGGTTCCGAAATCTTTTCCTATGTTACCGACCCTGCGGGCGGCGATTCACTTATCACCGACTCGCTGGCCAGAAGGATCAAAGCCCGCAATTTACAGATGAAAGCGATCGGCTATGAAGCAGACTTGAAATTTAAAGCAGCACATGCGCTGTATAAAAAAGCAGGCGCGCTTTTCCCCGAAGACAAGCAAATACTCCGCCAGATCGACCAGAGCCGCTTTCATCATACCATGACAATAGGGAAAGTATACCTGTCGCGGCAGAAAGGGCAAAAAGCCTACCGGGCATTTAAAGCCGCTTTGGAGCTTAACCCTAATTCAGCAGTGCTGAACAATATAATCGGCGTAACGCTCTTTAAAGCGGGTTATGATGATGATGCGTTGATCTATTACAAGCGGGCGCTTGACATTCAGCCCGATTATGCCGTGGTTCATTACAATGCTGCAACCATCTATTATAAAAAAGGCCTCCGGATCCTGGCGCAGAAAGAATGCAGAAAAGCGCTTGCAAAAAATCCGTATATGAAAGAGGCGGAAAATTTGCTCAGAAGGGTAAAATAACTCAACAACCGACCCCGTCATTCAACCCCCGAAAAAAAGTAGTTCGTTTTTTGAGTGATTCGACCAGCGGCCAAATTCTAATTCAGTGGCCCCGTCTCGGCGGGTGTATCACCAGCTTCTGGATTGCACTTTTTTCATTCTCGTTCTGAATAAAAGGCGCTTCAGCGCTTATCTGGTAGAGGTAGATATTCGGGCTGAGTTCCCTGCCGAATTCATCGGCAGCATTCCATTCAACGCCATTATATGCGTTTTTGATAATTTTGATCAGCTTGCCCGAAAGTGTATAAATTTTGATTGTCACAAAGACACCGTCATTTTCGCTCCATGGTCTTGAAGGTGACGATGAATAGAAAAAGAACCGCGTTGTTTCCCCGGCCCTGACAGGATTGGGATAATTGAATACATGACCCAGCCGGAACTCTTCTTTGGGGGCTATTTCAAAACTGAATGTTTCATTTGAACTGAATCCAAGAAGGTCGCGTGCGCCGATTTTCAATTCATATGCTCCGGGCTCAATCTCATCTTCCTCAAAGCTGATTGTAGCAACACCGGTACGATAATCACCTTCCTCAAACTGAAACTTATGATTAATATTCTGCATGGGCTTTTCGCCCGGAATTTCAAAAGTCAGACCCTCATCCGGACCTGTCCCGACAACATCGATGCCGCTTTTATCGTAAAGTTCTATTTCCAGATCGATAGGCAGGGAGGTGATTATTTCATCGGCAAAGGTTGCAGTGGCATTCCGGGTACCATCATGATATACCGGCCGGATTGAAATGCGCGGTCCCGAACTGTCGGCAATTGCCGTGGGGACAGTGCCGGAAAAAATAAAATCATCATCATGACCGGTTCCGGCTTCCTCTCCATGCCAGGCATACGCAATCATTTTTGCTCCCGGTGTATTGAATGTCATTCTTCTCGGGAGAAGGATTTCCTGCGAAAAAACGCCGCCTGTAACCGGTGTGGTCCCGCTGAACAGCGGCGTTCCCGGAAGTTCGTAACTGACATCTTCGGGCATGTTGTCTTTCCGCCGTGCATCTTCGGAGGGGTTGTACAGACCGAGATGCACATACGCCTTATCCGATGCCGTTCCAAATGCCCCGTTAAGCAGACCGGTTGACCTGTCAAGGACCGTGCCTTTCACCGTAATGGTCTCCAGCGCCTGAAGCGTGTCGGTTTTTTTGCTTGCTATTTCAAGCATGATTTCATGCGACGGCTCGTAGAACTTGATTGATGGATCGCCTAAAAGACAATAGGCTTTCTGCTCGGTGAAATTATCTATCATTGCGTTCATATATGCTTCACCGATACTCTGCCCGAGCGGGGGTGTGAACAGATATTCGTAGAAACTGATTGCCATTCGCTCATTGGAGGATGCATACGCCAGACGAGTGCTTGATACTCCCGCGATGGATCCGCCGCCGTGCAGCGTAACCAGTGCAGACGACAGGCAGTCGTTATCCGGCTTGTCGAACCTGCCGACAGAACACGAAAAGGATGAAACCAGAGGATACCGGTCTTTGTTGCGCAAATTGTCAAGGTTGTCAATTGCAAGAATATGCTCATCCGCCCAGAGAATATCGGAGCCGTGACCGAAATAATTCACGCAGGCCACCCCGCTGTTGAATGCATTTGCCAGCGCCCGCGTTGCCTCCGGCTTCTCAAAAACTTCGTCGAATTCATACTCGAAGAGATACAACTTGCTGATTTCGGCAGATGGAAATTTTGTTTCAATAACCGCACCGACATTCTCCGAGGCCGTGTGGTGACCCATGTTGTCAAGCTCTGTTCCCTGGCGGTCGTCATCGGCCACAAGCAGAACCCGGTTTCTCCACGCACTGTAATCCGCCCGGGAGGGGTCCTCCATGTTCCGTATCTTCTCCACAAGCAAACCGGCATCGTCAATCGATGCTGCAGGAAGTCGCCCGAGAAAAACATCAGGTTGCCCGGTCC
>WJKA01000682.1 GCA_014729375.1 Chitinivibrionales bacterium | reverse complement strand
CCGTCAGCCAGACCCGTATGATGATCATAACTACGGCTTTACCATGGAATTTCATGCGTATTTCACCTATGTTGAAGGTGCGGACCAGACCTTTACTTTTCGCGGTGATGACGATGTCTGGGTATTTATCAACGACAGCCTTATTATCGATATTGCGGGAGTGCATAATGCGATTTCCGATTCTGTTAACCTTGACGATATCGCTCCGGGTTTTCTTGAGGACGGCGAGACATATATCTTCGACTTCTTCTTTGCAGAAAGACATACGTCAAAATCCCGGTGTTATATAACGACCAGCATCCCGATTCTGGAACCCGAGCGCACAAAAATTGTCAAAGCAAAAATTCGTGATTTCAAAGAACAGAACACGGTCGACACTATTGGAACACATCCTGATTTCAACGAATATACATGCGGCCCGACATACGGTATGGTGGTCGATACGATATACGAAGGCATCCAGAATTCGCCGTTTCCAGGCGACCATCGCCAGGTTACCCTGCGACAGAGTGCTCAATGTGCAACCACGACATCGAATTTTGCCCAGTGGTACAACGACATCCCCGGAGTTAACCGGCCGTTTTATATCGACATACGGTTTGATGAAGTTCCCGGTGAACCGGGCGTTTACGGCATTTCATTCCCCGCTTTTTTCCCGATTGATAACGATTCGGACTGGGTCCCTGCGTATCCCGGCGGACCGGACCCATACGGTCACCTCCAAACAGACCTTCCCGACCACAACTACGGCTTTACTACAGAAATACATACCCAGATAACGTACCTGGAGGGTACCGGGCAGTTTTTTGTTTTCCGCGGCGACGACGACGTTTGGGCATTTGTTAACGACAGCCTGGTCATGGACCTCGGCGGGGTCCATTCGGCCATCTCGGATACGATCTGGCTCGACAGCCTTCCCGACGGCTTCCTGCGAAACGGCCATGTCTATCCATTCGACTTCTTTCACGCCGAGCGGTATATCCCCGATTCACGGGTTACGATAAAAACCAGCTTTCAGCTTGACACCTACGTGTTTGAAGGGATTGCAACGATTGTACAATTCTCCAATTTCGAGGATTACTCGGACGCCGATACGATTGAAAATTACTTTAAGTCAAGCCAGACCTTGTATATTCAGGTGTACGATGATTCGAAATTAAAAGAAGTCGACACGGTGGAAATCGAAATGAGCGGTCCGGGCGGTGAAGTCGAAACCGTGCAGCTTATTGAGGCGGGTACCGGAACGTATCGCGGATCAATCGATTACGGCGACCAATCCGCACGGGTTCCTCATAACGACCTTTTCGACGCGGGGCTGGGCGATGAAATATCGTTCTCCTTTCTGGGGGTCGGCCAGGAAGACCTTGACCCGTATACTGGATCAACACTGCTTACCGATAAAGCTGCCGAAATCTATTTCAACAACAGCAGCTCATATTCCGACGATAATTCTCTTGACGATTACCGGAAACGGTCCGATTCACTTTTCATTGAGATACTCGACGACTCAAAATCGGACAATGTTGACGAAACCACAATTGAATTGTCCGGTCCCGGTGGTGAAGCCGAAACAGTTACTCTTGTCGAAATATCGCCGTCAGTTTACCGCGGAGTAATTGCCTATGGAGACCCTTCGACACGTGACGCAAATGACAATCTGCTTAATATCGGCCCCGGTGATGAGATCACGTTCAGCTATGATGACATCAACGGTACAACTATATCCGAGACTGCAACGCTGCAGGGACAAAAAGCCTCGGTTGATTTTTACAACACAGCACAGTATTCAAACGAACGTATTGGCGGCGTATACGGCCGCTATAACGACACGCTGTATATCGAAATAACCGATGATTCCAAAACAACGGGCACCGATGAAGTAACGATTACCATAACAGGCCCCGACGGCGAAGAAGAAACGGTGACGCTCACTGAAACCGAGCCGGGAATTTACCGGGGATTTATCCCATTCGGCACAACAGACAACAGGACCGCTGACAACGGAGAACTCGAGGTGGATATCGGGGATACATATACCTATACCTACGACGGTATCGGTGAATCGCAGCCTACAACCAGCACCAGTCAGTTTCCCGGTGCGCTGGGCCAGGTCTATTTTTCCAACACAGGCGATTTCAGCGAACAGTCAACTCTTGCCGATTTTGAAAAGTACAGCGATACTTTGCATATCAGAGTGTATGATGACGATCAGACAAGCGGAACAGACACTGTCACCATCACTTTGAGCGGGCCGTCCGGTGAAGAGGAAGTCGTTTCCCTGGTCGAAGTTTCACCGGGCGTGTATGAAGGCGCTATTCCTTGGGGAAATTCCACCACCAGAGAGTCTGACAACGGCACATACGATCTGTCGATAAACGAACAGTTCCGATACAAGTACGATCCGGTGGGTGAACCCGCGGGTGATATCGTTTTTGCAATTCTGAAAGGACTTGAAACGCCGGTCAAAAATGGTATTGCATTCAGACGTATTGTGAAATTCCAGGCTCTCTCAACTTCGCGAGGGGCACTCTTTACAATTCCGGTTGATGGTATCCTTTCATTGTATTCGCCCGATGGAAAAATTATTTCCCGTCAGCATATGCCTAAAAACACCGTTTACCGCGTCCCTTCAACATTTGCAGGGAAAATGATATTGTATCACTGGGAAAGTGCCGAACGCGTAAAGAAAGGGAAAATGCTGCTTCTTAAATAGCAGGATAGATTATTTCCCCCGTTTCATTTCTGAGATCGAGCGCTTGAGAGCCTCGATCTCTTTTTTTAATCCAGTGATTTTTGAATCGATATATTCTTCTTTGACACGAAGTTTCTGAAGTTCCAGGCGCTCTTTGCGGATCGCCTCGCTGGTGTTCTCGGTCCGCTGCTCATAGTCTTCAATTGCATTGAGTAATTCGCCTCTGTTTTTATATTCCTTCACATACCAGTCATCACCGATCCCTTTCGGTTTTCCGGCAATTGTATCTTTTGTTTCCGGGGAAGCGGTTATTTTTTGACCGACGGTATCTCCTGCGCTCTCTCTGGCCATGCTTTCGGGGGAGGAAGCCGTTGCGAGTTTGATCAGGGGGAGCGATGAAGAATATTTCTGTGTTGTATCCAGCATTGTCTTCAAACACAACACCACCTCTGAATTGCGGGATCCCCCTCGTGTCAACTCAAGTGAAATTATATTATCACCCCCGCGAAGAAGCGGCCCGATATTCGACAAGCTGTCATACCCGTCTGCAGGCCCCTTCCCAACCGAATCTTCAATCGCTACGGTATTATTTATAAAAAGCCTGTATGTGCCGGCTAACGCAAAATAAATCACCGATTTTCTCGGTTTCCCGTCTAAAAAGAAATCCTTGCGGAAATATGCACTTGTCCATGCGGTGTCAGGAACACGGAGCATTCGCGGATTGCCCGATGGAAACCCGGAAAAAGTAGTGTTAACTAAGGATACCGCAGCGCTCCACCCATCTTCAGGAGGTGATTCGCCGCACCAGCCATCCGCACTGTCGGTCCGCACCGCCCAGCTTTGATCGGTACACACGGTCTTTGTCGGAAAAAACTCTTTGCCGTACATATCAGGGCTGAGCCTGGCCAGACTTTGCATTATTTTCGAATACCATTTCGAATCACGGGCATTATTCGATTCAGCCCAGTTCTTGGCATCCTCATACGCAAAAATGGCATTATCCTGCAATTCAAAAACAATATCTTCAAGTTGAAAAATCAATTCCTCCCGCTCATCGTCATCAAGTCCCGAAGGCATTGAATAATCCTCATTGAGAATTCTGTCTGCAAGTTTTTCGTATCCGTTTCCAATCATATAATTCAACTGCCCGAAACGATCAAGACAGGTTTGCGCACTCCGGGGACAAATATTCAATTCTATAAGGTAAAGATAAGCATTAAGGAAAAAGTCCCGGGCCTTGAGTTTGAGCGGTTTCAACGTTTCATTCAGTTGCTTAAGGTATTGGAAATAATGGAGCGGTTTCTCCTTTATTTCTCCTGGAATAGGTGCATCGTACATAGCACCGACGGAATTTACAATCATATCACCGGCACGAATCTGGTTCTTACATAACTTATTTGTTGCATCCTCAATCCATTTTTTGTCCTCGGTCGAAAGTGAATCAAATTCTCTGCCGATCTGTATCAGCTTTTCATAGGGTTTGAATGATTTCTCAAGCAGGCTTGCAGTGACCTGATACAGGTCCCGTTCAAAAACAGCTTGCTTAATGGGATCGAGCTTAGTGCGTTTCTGACCGAACCATGCTTTTGCATAGTTTTCATACATTTCACCGATCCGAAATGCTGCTTCAAACATGCGCTTGCTTCTGTATTGAATTACCCGTGTATATGCCGTACCGGCATCCTTGAGTAATTGCGATTTTTCCTTCTGTCTTTTCTCAAGCCGGGAGCCCGCAACATCGAATGAAATGTCTGAAAACTGTTTTCGCTTGTTTTCTGCCAGTGCAAAAGCCGCTTCTGAGGCGAAGAAATTGTTGGTTTCCATGCCGGATTCGGCAAAACGGAGATTCTGCTTTTCTGCCTGGTCAAAAAACATTGCAGCATTTTTCCGGTCATCGGTTGCCATGTGAAT
>WJKA01000681.1 GCA_014729375.1 Chitinivibrionales bacterium | reverse complement strand
GGAGTATCGTAACACAGCTCCCGTAACCTAGTAATATACTTTATTGTGCGGTCGGGCAGATTGTCGAGGGTTTTACATTCGGCGGTTGTTTCTTTCCAGCCCGGCATGGTTTCATACACGGGTTTTGCCTTTTTGAGCGTTTGCAGATCCGAAGGGAATACAGCAGTGGTGCGACCGTCAATTTCGTAGTGCGTACAGATATTGATTTCATCCAGCTTGTCAAGAACATCGAGCTTGGTAAGCGCAAGCCGGGTGATGCCGTTCAATTGTATGGCTTTGCGCACCATTACCGAATCAAACCATCCACACCGGCGGGGGCGGCCCGTTGTGGCGCCGAATTCACCGCCGTTTTGTCTGATCTGTTCCCCGGTTTCATCGGAAAGTTCGGCAGGAAAGGGGCCGTTTCCTACCCGGGTCGTATACGCTTTGACAATGCCAATGATATGGTCGATACACGGCGGGCCGATTCCCGCACCCGTACATGCAGAACCGGCTATGGTATTTGAGGATGTTACAAATGGATAGGTACCGTGATCAATGTCAAGAAAAGTCCCCTGCGCCCCCTCGAACAGAAGGCGCTTGTTCTGTTTTGTCGCCGAAAAAATATACTCTGTGGTATCTGCGAGAAAGGGGAGAAGGCGTTTTCTGATTAAGCGGTACTTTTCGATTGTTTCTTCCAGTTTAAGATCAAAAGGAGTAGTATAAAAAGCGGCGAAAAACTTCTTTTTATGCTCGAAATTCTCTTTAAGGAGCCGAGTGAATGAGTCCCAGTCATTCAAGTCGCCGGTGCGGATTCCGTTCCGGTGTGCCTTATCTGCATACGCCGGGCCGATCCCCCTGCATGTTGTACCGATTTTCCCGCCCTCCTTCAGGGCTTCGGAGGCCCTGTCCTCAAGCTTGTGGTAGGGAAGGACCATGTGCGCTTTGTCGGAAACAAAAAGACGACCGTCGGAATCGATATTCTTGTCCGAAAGCTCATCAACTTCACACAAAAACTGCTCTGCATCAAAGACAACCCCGTTGCCGACTATACAGGTCTTGCCCGGGTACATTATTCCCGAGGGTACCATGTGAAAAATGAATTTTTCACCGCCCGCAATAACCGTATGTCCGGCATTCGCCCCACCCTGGAACCGTATAATTATATCGGACCGCTCAGTAAGGTAATCGATTACTTTAGCCTTGCCTTCATCACCCCACTGTGTGCCGACAACAATAACATTTGCCATAAGAATACCTCATAAAACAAAAGACCACTCATGCTATCATTAAGTGAGTGGCTTGACAATATAAACGTATCTGTAAAAGTATGATAAAAACTATGTTCTGGAAGGAATACGAGTCAATGCCATCCGAATATTATTTTGAAATGTTTGCCATAAATCGGAATTGCGGCATTTTCGGGGGAAATTATTGGCCATGAATACGAATAATCCATTGATTGTACAGAGTGACAGCACGCTTCTTCTTGAAGTGAACAATCCCGAATTTGCCCGGGCGCGGGATGCTGTCAGCGTGTTTGCTCATCTTGAAAAAAGCCCCGAGCATATCCATACCTATGTAATTACTCCCTTGTCGCTCTGGAATGCTGCATCCCTGGGAATTACTCCTGATGATGTTGTCGGTCGACTTGAAACATTTTCAAAATACCATGTTCCGCAAAATGTTTGTCAGGATATTTTCGAGCTTATGGGAAGGTACGGCCAGTTTTCTCTGGTGGCCAGGGGGGAGCGGCTGGTGCTTAAAACAAAAAACATCGACACCCTCAATCATCTGATCATTCATCCGAAAATTACTCCGCTTGTCGGGGAAAAACTCGCTGATGATGAAGTTGGCGTGGAGCCGAAAAACCGCGGCGTACTGAAACAGTGCTTTATCTCTATCGGTTTTCCGATTAAGGACCTTGCCGGATATGTTGACGGGGCACCGTATTCAATTTCACTGCGTGATACATGTCGCAGCGGCGGTGAGTTCGGTATCAGGAAGTATCAGAAACAGGCTGCGGAAAGCTATTTCGGAGACAGTGCCGGCCCCGGAGGAAACGGCGTGGTAGTCCTTCCCTGCGGCGCAGGTAAAACTGTCGTCGGTCTTTATGTTATGTCTTTACTGAAGCGACAAACCCTGATTCTGGTCACCAGCATTACCGCCGCCCGCCAGTGGAAACAGGAAATTGTTGACAAAACCGACGTTGGAGAAAAGGATATCGGAGAATACAGCGGCGAATCCAAGGTGATAAAACCAATCACGCTTGCAACCTACCAGATTCTTACGTACCGGAAAAAAAAGAGTGATGCCTTTGTTCATTTCAGTCTGTTTAACCGCGAGAACTGGGGACTGATTATCTATGATGAAGTCCATCTTCTTCCCGCGCCGGTTTTCAAGTTCACTGCGGAAATACAGGCCCGGCGGCGGCTCGGACTTACGGCGACACTGGTGAGAGAGGATGGCCATGAGAAAGATGTTTTTTCCTTGATCGGCCCGAAAAAATATGATGTCCCCTGGAAGGACCTCGAACGACAGGGATGGATTGCTACGGCGAAATGTATCGAAATCCGGGTTGACCTTCCCTCCTCCGAAAAACTCAGGTACCTTTCCTGCGCTTCACGGGAGCAAATCCGTCTTGCCTACGAAAATCCGCACAAGTTGCCTGTTGCCAGAGAATTGCTTGATACGCACCGTGAAGATCAGGTTCTGATCATGGGACAGTATCTTTCGCAGATTGACGAATTTGCAAAGGAGTTTTCTATCCCGGTCATAACCGGCTCAACACCGAATGCCCGGCGGATCAGCCTGTACGAGCGGTTCAGAAAAGGCAACATAAAGCGGCTGATTCTCTCGAAAGTGGGAAACTTTGCCGTCGACTTGCCCGACGCGAATGTTGCCATACAGATTTCCGGTTCGTTCGGGTCGCGTCAGGAAGAGGCCCAGCGTCTGGGACGGATTTTGCGACCCAAAGAAAAAGGCGGACAGGCCGCATTTTATTCCATTGTCACGAGGGAATCACGCGAGCTTGATTTTGCCATGAAACGGCAGCTTTTTCTTACCGAACAGGGGTACGCATACGACATTCAGTATCGTGAGGTTGAGTAGCTGTACGGTTTTCCGGTGCTTTTTTAACAAACAGGAACTGTTCCTGCAGGAGAGACCGGGTGGTTTCCTCGCAGCAGAGTCCGGCGTTTCCAGCTTCAGAAACGACTTCATCGACATCCCGGGGCCACAGAAGAGACCCGTTGAGTTTGCGCAGCGAATTGTGCCACGATGGCGGTGAAGAGGTCAGAAAGAGGTGGCCGCCCTCTTTTATAGGACGGGAGATACGTGATAAAAAAATTCCGGCATCTTTTTGATACTCCAGAATTCCCATGGCAAATACCAGGTCGACAGTTTCTTTTTTCACCGGAAGGTTGTAGCCGTTTGCCTGAATTGCACGTCCTTTAAAGCGTTCCCGCATGTGAAAAAGCATTTTGAACGAAAGGTCGACACCGATATAAATGTTGCCGACAGGAATTACTTCAAGGCCGTTCCCTGTACCGCAGCCAATGTCAAGAATAGCCATTTTTTTCATTGCAAAACGGGAAAGCATGGCGGTTGCATTGTTGTTTTCTCCGGACAGAATACACGAGAGCGGCCACAGTTTCCGGAGAATATGATACGCGGGTGCTTTTATTTCCCAGAGGTTGATATGTTCCAATCCTTGTTAGCCGGCCAGTGATGCTACCGTATTTTTATCCCGTTTGAAAAACCTGATTGCTTCTTCCACAAAATGCATGTCGACACAGGTGTTGTAACAGGGCCCATAAGGGCGATCATTTACCACGCCATAAACCGGAATCGGATAAACGTCAAGTATGCCATAGGTCAGATCCCGCTCGCAGGCCACTGCAACTATGCCGTCGGGCCTGAAATGCTTCACTTTCCGCACCGCAAGCGTCCCGCCGTTGACCACTTCAATGCTCAACCCGTACTTTTCCCCCATCTGGAGGAGTGACCCGACCGGACAGCGCATGCACCGGGCACAATTATTAATGTCATTGGTTATTTTTCTGTTGCAAATATCAATCTGGAGGCAGTGGGGGAGCAGAATGAGAATCCTGTCGCCTTTGATCCGCTTCGCCTGGGCCTGGGTAAGCGCGTTGTTTACTTTGACAAATGAAGCCCGGAGTTTGCTTTTGTCAATGCGAAGGACCTTGCTCAACATCGAGGCAATCGGGAAAAGAACAGTGACTGTCAGCGCAGGCTTTCCATGAGGATACAGCAGATCGATACCGGTCAGCGAGGTTATCGTAATCAGCAGAAGTCCGGCGCCAAGCACCAGGACAAAAAGAAGAAGGAGCCCCAGAATTGCAATATCCATCCCTGTGTTTTCAAGGCGGGGAAAAATCAGGTAATAGAGGAGTCCTCCGGCTGCGGCAAAGATGAAATAGCTGATCCAGCATAACGATAAAAAAGTCAGCTTGGTCCAGTCAGCGCGCCAGTTCGACCTGGCAACCGCCGGTGAATGCGCAGGGGCGCTGAGTGTTTCTGTCGACATCAGCTCTATTCCTTACATTGCAATGTTCTCGACAGCTTTGACCTGGGGAATACGCTCTTTCAAGATCCGCTCAACACCCATTTTCAACGTCATAGCGGCGCCGGGACATCCGGCACAGGCCCCCTGAAGACGTACCTGCACAATTCCCTCATCGGTAACGTCGAG
>WJKA01000680.1 GCA_014729375.1 Chitinivibrionales bacterium | reverse complement strand
TACTTGAGCAGGTTATAAAGCAGTTGAACCGGTTGATCGATGTCATCAAAGTGGTTGATTTTGCCGATGAACGCGTTATCGACCGGGAACTGCTGCTGATACGCGTGGATGCAACGAAAAGCACTCGTCATGAAGTAATCGAGCTCGCCGATATTTTCGACGCAAAAATCGCATCGGTATCGCCGAAATCGCTGATGATTGAATTGACCAGTACGAGCGTGATGGTCGAAGATTTTATCAGCCTGCTGCGGCCGTACGGTATCAAGGAACTGGCCAGGACAGGCAAAATTGCCCTGGCATGTTCAAAAGTATAATTTGTAATACAGAACCAGTTGTACTATAAACCACTTATTAAAGGAGCGGATTCGATGGCACGGATAAATTTCGGCGGAGTCAAAGAAGATGTTGTTATGCGCAAAGAATTTCCTTTGGCCAGAGCCCGCAAGGTTCTCAGGAATGAAACAATTGCAATTATCGGTTACGGTGTCCAGGGGCCTGCTCAGGCGCTCAATCTGAAAGATAATGGGATCAAGGTTATAATCGGCCAGGCAAAGTCATTCAAGCGCGACTGGGACCGTGCGCGCAAAGACGGCTGGGTCCCGGGAAAAACATTATTTGATGTTGAAGAAGCTGTTGAACGGGGAACAATTATCCAGTTTCTTGTTTCCGATGCAGCACAACGGATACTCTGGCCCGCAATAAAAAAGCACCTTGCTCCGGGCGATGCGCTCTACTTTTCACACGGATTCTCGATTGTATATCGCGATCAGACAAAAGTTATTCCGCCCGACAATGTAGATGTTATCATGGTTGCTCCCAAAGGAAGCGGCACCTCGGTACGACGGAACTTTTTGAGCGGCGCAGGTATCAATTCCAGCTATGCGGTTTTTCAGGATGCCACCGGACGGGCTGAGGAACGCTGCTGCGCAGTGGGTATCGGCATCGGCTCCGGATATCTTTTTCCCACAACATTCGAAAACGAGGTCTACAGTGACCTCACCGGCGAACGGGGCGTACTTATGGGTGCTCTGGCCGGAGTCATGGAAGCACAATATGATGTACTTCGTAAAAACGGCCACAGCCCGTCTGAAGCATTCAACGAAACGGTTGAAGAACTTACGCAAAGCCTGATACGTCTCGTTGACGAGAACGGAATGGACTGGATGTACTCTAACTGCTCTGCCACTGCGCAGCGGGGAGCTCTCGACTGGAAACCTAAATTTAAAAAAGCGGTCCTGCCGGTATTTAATGAACTGTATAAATCGGTAAAATCCGGCAAGGAAACACGGCGCGTTATTACCGTGTGCGGCAAAAAAGATTATCAGAAAAGGCTGACCAGGGAACTCGAAGCGATCGGAAAATCGGAAATGTGGCAGGCAGGTGCCGCCGTACGCGAACTTCGGCCAAAGGAAAAAGCAAAAAGTATCACCAGGGCAACAAAGGGAGTTGCCGGACGAAAGAACAATTGATATGAAAAACCAGGTTTATATATTCGACACGACACTGCGGGACGGCGAGCAGGCGCTGCCGTCAAGCCTGTCGGTCGATCAGAAAATCAGGATTGCCCGCCAACTGGCGCGACTGAAAGTCGATATAATCGAGGCGGGTTTTCCAATATCCTCGCCGGGCGATTACCGCTCGGTAAATACAATTGCACAAACTGTTCAGGGGCCGGTTATTTGCGGCCTGGCGCGGGCAGTTAAAAAAGATATCGAGACCTGCGCCCAGTCGATAAAACCGGCTCAACGCAAACGGATCCATACCTTTGTCGGAACCTCGGCAATTCATGCAAAAGGCCAGCTCCGTAAATCCGAAGATGAAATCTTCGACATGGTAACCCGGAGCGTCAAACTCGCGCGGCGGCTGTGTGATGATGTCGAGTTTTCTCCGATGGATGCCGGGCGGACAGACCGCGATTTTCTCTGCAGAATTGTCGAAACAGCAATTGCATGCGGTGCACACACAATTAATATCCCTGATACCGTCGGCTATACGCCCCCTGAAGAATTTGCGTCAATTATCGACCTCCTGTTCAACCGCGTGCCGAATATCGATAAAGCCGTAATCTCGGTTCATTGCCATAACGATCTCGGCATGTCCACGGCGAATTCGCTGACCGCAGTTGCACACGGCGCCCGCCAGATCGAGTGCTCGGTCAACGGTATCGGGGAACGCGCAGGGAATACCGCGCTCGAAGAGGTTGTAATGGGCATAAAGGTCCGCAAAGATTTTTTCAAGGCCGACACCGGCATTAACACAAAGGAAATCATGCGGACAAGCAAGCTCGTACGCGAAATATGCAATATGCCCGTTCAGCCAAACAAGGCTATTGTCGGAAGTAATGCATTCTCTCACTCATCTGGAATTCATCAGGACGGTGTTCTGAAAGCAAAAAACACCTACGAAATAATGACCCCGCGCTCCATCGGGCTCCGGGAAAACCGAATGAACCTGACCAGCCGCTCCGGAAGCCATATGGTAAAAAGCCGTCTTGTTAACCTGGGCTACAACGAACAGGAGATCGATATCGACGCGTTCTATAAGCGATTTGTCGGATTGGCGGATAAAAAAGGCACAGTGTATGACGATGATCTTATTGCGCTTATGGAATCCCGGGACAGCAGCGACTTGCAGGACGAATATAACCTGGAATACCTGAACGTCTCCAGCGGTACCGGCGTCATTCCGACTGCGACGGTCAGGATAAAAAGCCGGGGCAGATTATTCCAGGAAGCAGCATGCGGTGACGGCGCGGTTGATGCGGCCACGAATGCAATCGATCGCGTAATCAGCTATGATATCAGTGTTGAAGAATTTCATCTGGATGCAGTCACCCACGGCAGGGAAGCCCTCGGCAGAGTCAGAATTATCGGCTCGGCAAAGGAAGGCACGTTTACCGGCACTGGAACAAGTACCGATATCGTTGAAGCATCCGCACTCGCATACATGGATATTGTCAATAAAATTACCCGGATGAAAAAATTCGGAAAAAAAGCCACCGGCCGTTAAATCTCTTATTACCGGCAATTGAAAGGAAATCGGAATGAAACATCCTCACATATTGTCAAAGGATAATACCGGGCTGCTTGTTGTGGACGTGCAGGAAAAATTTGCCCCGGCAATTCCCGGCTTTGATGAAATGGTTCATAACATTGTCAAATTAATCCTGACTTTTCAGATGTTTAAAATGCCGGTTCTAGTCACCGAGCAGTATCCAAGAGGTCTGGGTAACACGGTCGAAAAAATCAGGCGCCAGTTTACCTTTCTGGAAGTGATCGAAAAACTCGAGCTGGCGTGTACCGACAACACCCACTTCTGGACACAATTGAACCCTCTTGAACTCGAAACAATCGTTGTATGCGGAATCGAAACACATGTCTGTGTAAACCAGACAGTGCTCGGGCTCATTGACAAAGGGTTTACAGTACACTGTGTTGCCGATGCCGCAGGCTCGCGTAATTCGCTCGATCATGAAATCGGCATCCAAAAAATGGCCGGCGCGGGTGCGTTGATTTCCACAACTGAAATCAGCCTGTTCGAGCTTGCACAAAAAGCCGGAACCCAGAGTTTTAAATATATTCAGAAAATGGTAAAATCCAGAATTAAAAAGGAGACGTCGGAGCACTCCTCCGGAAGCGACTCCGAAGACATCGCCGATCTGGTACAGCAGGCGGAGTCCGCGCTGGGAGAAGACGCCCCTTCCGCTCAAACCGCACCCGGAAACAAACAGGAGACCGCGACGGAAAATGATAAGATCCCTGATGACTCGATGCTCTCACAAAATGAAGACAGTGCACTCGAGCGCGAAGAACCCGGTTCCGGTACCGGGGAATCTTCTGAAAATGAACACGCCGACACAGGTCCTGATGAAATCATTTCATCTGATGATACAGAAAAAGAAACCGAAAACACAGGTCCCGGCGACCTGCCCGATACCGGCGCCGGCGAAAAACCGGTTGAAGAAGATACAAGTGCTGAAGAGGAGACAGTGGATACTGTTCCTGAAACAGACATTTCAGAAACAGACAGGGAAATACCCGAAGACAGCGCCGGTACTCCACAAGAGCAGAGCGACGAGCAGATTCCGGAGAGTCCGGCAAGTGATGAATCCGGAAATGACACTTCGGATTTAAGTGAAAGCGATATCGATGACCTGCTCGGCAATGAGGATGAAAATAAAAATTCGTAATTATCAGTATACATTTTTTGAAGGGAGCTTTTGTGGCTGAGTCATACAACATTGCATTGATTGGCGGTGATGGAACCGGGCCTGAAGTTTTAAAAGAGGGTGTGAAGGTTATCGACGCTGCAGCAAACAAATTCGGCT
>WJKA01000679.1 GCA_014729375.1 Chitinivibrionales bacterium | reverse complement strand
GTACATGCCACAGGCCGAGTTTGAAATTATTGAAAACGGCACGCATGCAATGGTGTACCGGCAGGGCAAAAACGTCGCGGGCAGAATTGAAGATTTTTGTAAACGTCATTGCAGAATACCATCACAATAGAGGTTTCCTATGAATCATTCACTATTGCAGCAGGCTCTGGATGCCAGCAATAACGGCATTGTTATCACCGATGCCCGTCTGCCGGACAATCCAATCATATATGTCAATGCAGCATTTGAACAAATGACCGGCTATCCCTCACGGGAGACAGTGGGCAGAAACTGCAGATTTCTTCAGGGAAAAGACCATCGCCAGCGGGAGCTCGAGCGCCTTCGCCAGACAAACCGTCAGTTGAAAGAGATGGCGACCCATGATCCGCTGACCGGCATATTCAACCGGCGTTTTTTCAAAGACATGTACAAACGGGACTGGCGGATCGCGCTCCGTGCAAAAACCAGGATATCGGTCATCATGCTTGATATTGATTTTTTCAAAGGATATAACGACACCTACGGGCATCAGGCCGGAGATTCATGCCTGCAGCAGGTCGCGGGTGTGCTTCGCGAATCCCTTCGCCGGGCAGGAGATATCGTCGCGCGGTACGGCGGAGAGGAATTTATTGTCGTACTCAACACTGTTTCCGCGGATGAGGCCATGCAAAGCGCGGAGTTTATGAGAAAAAGAATCAGCGCGCTGAAAATCCCCCATTCGGCATCCGGTGTCGCAAAGTATGTCACGGTAAGTTGCGGATTGTCAAGTGTCATTCCCGATAAAAAGCTGGCACCTGAAACACTGATCCGCCAGGCCGACACGGCCCTGTACACAGCAAAGGAATCGGGAAGAAACAGAGTGGACCATATCAGATAGAAAGCGGAAACCAGTCATGAAAATTGGAATCAGCCAATGCCTTCTTGGCGAAAATGTCCGATATGACGGCACCCATAAACTCGACCGGTATCTCAGAGATACGCTGGGAAAATTCGTGCACTGGGTCCCGGTGTGCCCTGAAGTAGAATGCGGGTTGAGTATTCCCCGTGAAGCGATGCGGCTTGTGGGCAGGCCTGAAAGCAACCGGCTTATGACAATCAAGACAAAAAAGGATATTACCGGCAAAATGACACAATGGGCCGGCAGGCGACTTACGCAGCTTGCCGGTGAAGACCTTTGCGGGTTCATTTTCAAGACCCGTTCGCCGAGTTCGGGAATGCGGGGAGTAAAGATTTATACCGAAAAAGGCATGCCGACCTATGCCGGCGCCGGTGTGTTTGCGCGCATGTTCATGGAGAAATTCCCCGAAATTCCTGTTGAAGACGACGGGCGGTTGCATGATGATACGCTCAGGGAAAATTTTATTGAGCGTATCTTTGCTTTTTCACGATGGAAAGCTTTTTCGGACGATAATTTTTCGGTCAATGGCCTGGTTTTTTTTCACACCGGGCATAAATTAATGCTTATGGCCCACAGCCCCGCACACCTCCGCGTACTGGGCAAAATTGTTGCCGGTGCAAATAATCAGGACCTGAAAAACACCACCCGGGAATATTTCAATGAAATGATGAATTGCCTGAAACGTCATGCCACCGTTAAAAAAAATGTCAATGTGCTCATGCACTGTATGGGCTATTTTAAAAGGCAGCTTTCACCTGAAGAAAAAAAGGAACTCCTTGACGTTATCGACAAATATAATACCAGCCTGGTGCCGCTCATTGTGCCGGTAACATTAATAAAGCATTACGTACTGAAATACGATCAGGCATATCTGAAACAGCAGTATTATCTCAATCCGCACCCGGCAGAACTGAAATTGAGGAACCATGTATAGAAAGACCTGGATACCGGATGAGCATGAAAATGCCTGATTTTAGCTATGCCGATAAGGACCGGCACAGGAAGATATCAGCTACGGAGCTATAGTGCTTGTAAAGTGGGCTGCTTGCTGATCTGAAGCTTGTATTGTGGTCCTATCGGACCGAACATTTTCTCTTGGGCCGGAGTCGTTACTCTGTTGCAGACCAACATGAACTATGGGCGATGTTCGAACCTTACCTTTTTAACCCAAGTTCGACAGTAACTGCAGAAAGAAAGCGCCCCGGGGCGCGGGGTGGCGCCCGCCTTGTGGACCGCATGCTGATGTGCCGGATATGCAATCAACAGCATAATCAATTGCTTTAGTGATTAACGTTTGCACTATCGGGGACGGTAGTGGCACACCACCATTTTTCCTTTAATGGATTGGTCATACAGGGCACTCGTGCGTGTTGGTGAAAAACCCTTATTTTGAACAGGCGGTATCATATCCATTACCCTCCGGGCTTCATGTATTTTACCTGAAAAACCTTGTCTGGAGCAACCTGGCAAGTAATCCTGACTTTTTTGCGTATCTGCAACTGTTTTAACAAGGCGCATCCATGAAAATAGGCTACCCTTGTATCAACCGCTCGGTCGACTGCACCGCCAACGGCACATTCAGGCTGAAAAGCTATTCTGAAAAACGGCTTGTCGAAACCGTTGGAAAAAATCTCGCCTGCCTGAAAAAAATCCTTTGCTACAATATCGAACACTCGATGCTGTTTTTGCGGATTTCATCGGACATAATCCCGTTTGCATCTCATCCAATATGCGCCGTGAACTGGAAAAAGTATTTTTCACAAGAATTCAAGGCCCTCGGCGCGCTTATAAAAAAGCATTCGATCCGGATCTCGATGCATCCGGACCAGTTTACCATTCTCAATGCAAAAGAGCGTCGAATTATCGACAACAGCATACGCGAGCTCAGGTACCATGCCGCGGTGCTCGACAGCATGGGCCTTGATACCACGGCTAAAGTCCAGGTCCATGTGGGCGGCGTTTACGGAGACAAAAAAGAAAGCATGCGCCGTTTTATTGAGCACTATAACAAGCTGGAAACAATCATTTCGCGGCGGCTCGTTATTGAAAATGATGATCGGCTGTATTCGCTGAAAGACTGCTGCGCGATTCATGAACAGACTGGAATACCGGTGCTCTTTGATGTTTTTCATCATTCGATCCTTAACAACAAAGAAACGGTCCCTGCAGCGTTGTCCCGGGCCGCGGCAACCTGGCAAAAAAGCGACGGCATTCCCATGATCGACTACAGCTCGCAGGAAAAAAACGAGCGGAACGGGAAGCATGTCCGGTCAATCGACATACGGGATTTCAAACGCTTTCTGAAACTATCCCGCAACCATGATTTCGACTGCATGCTGGAAATCAAGGACAAGGAGCGCAGCGCGCTCAAAGCAGTTACAGCAGCGGTAAAGGACCCGCGGTTTTCAGGATGAAAGCACTCAATAAAAAGTATCGCGCCTGTACCGCTCTTGCCGTTTTTGCTGCGGTCCTTTTCAGCTATGGTTCGACCCGGGCAGAAGAACACAACACATGCCGCGACCTTGTCCCGGATTCGGGCTACGGAGCGCCCGGTACATACGCGTTCACTGTCGACAGCATACAAAATCCTGCAGACAGGCAATCGTTTGTCTATTTCTACCGGCCGGAGGCACGCGGCAGGAGTCCGGTAATTTTTTTCTGTCACGGCATCGGTGCGACTGATCCGCGCACGTACCGGTCGCTGATACGTCATATTGCCGGCACGGGCATGTGCCTGATCTACGCGCAGTACCCCCGCGCAAAGGCGTCATACAATCCAGAGGTAACATACCGGACCCTGTGGGCCGGATTTACCGCTGCAACAGAGCATTTCAGCGCCAGGATCGACACATCGAAAATCGGTTTTTTGGGCCATTCCTATGGCGGCGGCGCGGTGCCGTCACTGGCCCACAAAGCATTCACTGAAAAAAAATGGGGACAGGACGGCGCATTTCTCTTTATTACCGCGCCCTGGTACAGCTATGCACTTACCCCGAAAAAGCTGCACGGCTTCCCTTCACACGTAAAACTGGTCATGCAGGTGTATGCAAACGATGAAATCAACGATCACCGCATGGCAAAAGATATTTACGAAAATATCACTATCCCCTATTCAGAAAAAGCATACATTATCCTTCACAGTGATTCGAGCACGGCCTGCACATTGTCGGCAGACCACTCCACGCCCACCGACAACCGTATCGACCTGCTCGATTCGTATGGAATCTATCGCGTATTCGACGCCCTTGCTGATTACAGCTTTAATAAAAACCAGGCGGGAAAACCGGTGGCACTGAATTCAGGCGTGCCCGGAAAGGAGACTCCGGAACTGTCCGGCATTGTCGGGCATCCGGCTTTTTTTGATGTAATGCATACGCCCTACCTGCTCCATCCCCAGTCATATTACCTGAATTTCTGGAAACACGCAATGAACCCCCGCATGAAATATCAATCGCATTACAAAGCCAGGCGGCCGTTTCGATATGATCCGCGTGTCACCAGACGCGGCTACCTCAGCGCGACTATGAACAAGCGGGACAAAAACCTCGGGCTTGAGGACCCTGCAATGACTGAGGAGCCAACTGGCGTGGTCAATCCGATTACAGAAGGTTTCGGCTCAAACGGCCCGTATACCATAAATGAACGGGTGTTTCCCCATCCGGACATGGGTGACGGCAATATCCATGTTTTTACTCCCGACTGCAGCGACTCGCTTCTCCCGGTAATTCTGTTTGCGCACGGCTACCCCTGGTCAACGCCCTACTGGTACCAGGGGCTGATCAGGTTTATTGCGAGCAAAGGGTATATCGTGGTGTTTGCATCATCGCTCCACCGCAAATTCCTGTCATCAATACGCACACGGTATGATCTCATGCTCAAGGGGTTTGAGGCCGCTATCGAGCTGGTGGGCCATATTGTTGACACAACACGGATCGGTTTTGCCGGGCATTCTTTCGGCGCGGGCGCGCTCCCTTCAATAGCGCAATACTATCTTGTCCGTAAAGAATGGGGGTCAAACGGCGCGTTCCTCTATCTCATGGCGCCCTGGTATGCGCGTAATATCACCCAGGAACAGCTCCTTGAAATACCGCCGCACACCGCGATGATTGTGCAGGTCTTTGACGATGACAGATTCAACGACTGGCGCATCGCCGAAGACCTGTTTATGACAATCCAGATACCGGATTCAAACAAGGATTTTTTAGTTGTCCATAACGACATCAGGGAAAACAGCGCAATACGGGCTGAGCATATTGCCCCGATATCACACAATGCAGAAGACATCGACCGGATTGATTTTTATGCGATATACAAAACTGTCGATGCGCTTGCCCGGGCGGTGTTTTTTGATGATCCGGCTGCGCGGAACACTGCGCTGGGAAACGGCAGCTTCAGCCAGCGGTTTATGGGGACCTGGCCGGACGGTATCCCGGTGACGCCCATGTCGGTAACCGACAGGCCCTTTACTCCGCATCCGCAAAAAGCGTATCTTTTCAGGTGGCGAAGGCTTGTCAACCGTCGAAGGAAATTCTATTCACCACGGGAGTAAGAAGGAAAAATGATTGTTCATAACCGGGACCTGCTTTATATTGCAGCATTGATAATTCTCCAGTATAGCGCCATGATTTTTTCGCAGGAAGATTCTTCTGAAACGTTGCGCATGTTTGCCGGCGCGTTTGTGCTTTTTACTGTGGGACGGGCCGGACCGCTGGAACGGTCGCCTGCTATAAAAGCCGGCGAAATCAAGCAGCAGGACATTTGACTCTTCTGCACGACTATACCGTGTGCGCCTGCCCCTGTGTGCGGCCGTCCATGCAGTTAATCACCGTGCAGAACGTTGCTGATAATTTCACAAAAAGCTCCTTGTGCTTTTTTTTATGGAGTACCGGTAGATAAGATAGTATTTTACTGAAGTTGATTGTGGTGCCGGAAAGCGGAAAGCTTAAGTCGGCATTATTCCGGATTTTTTTTCAGGAGTCCAGTGTGTCATCAAAACATATTGCAATAATCGGTGCAGGGCCCGGAGGACTGACTTCCGGGATGATACTTGCGGGCCGCGGCCATAAAGTAACAATTTTTGAAAAAGAAAATACTGTGGGAGGGCGGAATGCCGCGATTCATCTCGGCCCCTATGTTTTCGACACCGGCCCGACATTTCTTATGATGACCTTTATTCTCAGGGAAATATTTGAAAAAGCAGGGAAAAAGCTCGAGGACTACTGCCGGTTGGTCCCGCTCGACCCTATGTACAAACTCGCCTTTGAGAACAAGGATATTTATCCATCCTCAGACCACGAGAAAATGAGAAAACAGATTGCCGAACAGTTCCCCGGCAATCAGTACGGGTATGATGCTTTTCTGAAAAAGGAAGATTTCAGATACAATATTATGTACCCCTGTCTTAAAAAGCCGTATTCAACCCTGCAATCCAATTTCTCTCCCGATCTTATGAAAGCGCTTCCTTTTCTTTCACTTGGTAAATCGCTCTATCAGAACCTCGGTACGTATTTCACTGATGAACAGCTTAAAATCGCGTTTACGTTCCAGGCAAAATATCTTGGCATGTCGCCCTGGGAGTGCCCTGCCGCGTTTACCATTATTCCCTATATAGAACATGCGTTCGGTGTAGACCATGTTATGGGGGGCCTGAGCAGGATTTCCGATGCCATGGCTGCGGTCACAAAAGAAAACGGCGGCGAGATCCGGTGCGGCGCGACAGTGAAAAAAATCCTGGTGAAAAACCGTGCGGCTGAAGGCGTTGAGCTGGCAAACGGCGAGAAAATTGAAGCCGACACGGTAATTATCAATGCCGATTTCGGGCATGCAGTGGGCGCCCTTTTCGAGCCGGGCATTATCAGGAAATATTCCCCGCAGAAACTTGTAAAGAAGAAATTTTCCTGCTCAACATTCATGCTGTATCTCGGGCTTGACAAAAAGTATGACGAGCCGCACCACCAGATACTTTTCGCACGCGACTACAGGGAAAATATCACCGATATCGCCCAGCGCCTTGTTTTGTCGGATGACATGTCGGTATATGTGCGCAATGCAAGCGTCACCGATCCCACCATCGCACCGGACGGACATTCCGCAGTGTATGTTCTGGTCCCTGTCCCGAACAATCTCAGCCGGATTGAGTGGAATGACGAGACAATCGGAGTGGAACGGGAAAAAGTGCTCGATATCATCTGCAAAAGAACATCAATGAACGACCTCCGGGAACATATTGTCGAAGAGAAAATTATCACTCCATCGTGCTGGGAAAATGATTACAACGTATTTATCGGCGCGACATTCAATCTCGGACACAATATCCCGCAAATGCTCTATTTCCGTCCGCACAACAAATTCGAGGAAGTTGACAACTGCTACCTCGTCGGCGGGGGAACACACCCCGGATCCGGACTGCCGACAATCTATGAATCAGGACGCATTTCAGCGGACATGATCTGCGGAATCACGTAGTCCATGTGGTTTTCCGGGATGATCAGGGTCTGCGGCAGTATCGTTACCAACCGTATCGATTTGAATCTTGTGGAGCACGTGCGGCAATGAATCCATATACGCTTTCAGAAACGCGACCTGCGACCTGATCCGCTCGACATATGGTTTTATGTCCCGGGGCTCGCCGAGTTTCATGAAAACCGCCTGTGGAAACATGTTTGTATTTGCGATACAGCACACTAGCACCCGCCAAGCCGGTACACAATACACCGGAACGGCCATCGTGACGATACTTTTATTGAATGCGACGCCCCGGCTGCTTCAGCTGCTTCCCTGAGCTCTTCCAGACGGAACCCTTTCATTATCGAAAGCCGTCCATCATAAAACGCAAAGCTCTTTCTGAAAAACAACGCGGCAAGGAGTGTATAACCGGCCAGCGCGACGGTGGAGCGCATTATGTCATTAAAAAGAAAGCCATACCGCGTATGTTCATCAACCAGCCCGATAACACGGGCAATCTCCCGGCCGGGGAAATGGTGAAGGAAATGATTTCCATAGGCATAATCATGCGGCGTTTTCCATATTTCCGGGTCGCAGGCATTCGCGTGAACTATCCGGATTGCCGGGTACGGACCGCATTTTTTCCGGGCATAGTCGACAACCCGTTTGTCCGAATCGATGCAGGTCATGGTAACCCGTATGCCGCGTGACCGGCACTCATCTGTAAACCACCGGGAAAAGTCTCCCCCGCCGCACCCGAGGTCGGCGACACGGTAATCCTGTTTGCCCCTTGCACGCATATCGTCAATAATGTACCTGCGGGCAATGCTTTTAAATCCCGACAGCAGCGCATTAATCGACTCGAACTGGTCAAGGGTCCGGTACAGAAGGGCGGTATCGCCCAGGGGATCATCCATGAGCTCGCTGCAGGATGCCCGTTCCGAAAGATCGGGAAACCAGGAGCGGCTACTGCTGCTCATGTGAGGATTGCTCCTTTTTCCGGAGATATTCTCTTCGACGGGTAACGATCCGCACCAGTTGGGGCCGGTTGTATCGCTGGGCAAGGATACAGGGCATATTCGCGGCAAACGCGTATACGATCATGACAATCCCGGCATACCACGGGTTCCATAAAAAGAACAGCGGCGAAACAGCAATCACAATCCAGTGTGTCAACTCCGCCCGGCAGGTTTCTTTGACAAATCGGTCAAGATACCCGACATTTGTGCTATTCACCTTTTTCTTTGCAAACCCTCCGCCCAGCCAGCTTGCGCCGTCAGGCAACTTGTCTTTCCATCCAACAATATTGAACAATCGCTGGTACAATTCACCGCTGCTCTCCCAGGTACGCGCCCGATACAGCCACTGGCGCTCGCTGAACAGCCGCCACGGGACCAGTGTTGCGCCAAATGCAATAACCATGTGCAACACAAACCACGCGCCGAAATCCAGAAGTACTGTTACCAGATTACTGAAATGCCAGACCCTCATAATTATGTATTGACAGAAATAGTCCGTCCTTTCCAGCGGACCTTTTTAGTCACAAATATTGCAATAAACGACTTTATATAAATAAATGCAAAAAAGAGCAGATGTACCGGGAACAGCAGGCAGGTTACTATGCCGAAATTGCCGGTCCGTCGAAGCATCCAGTAGAGTTGCCCTGCATAGAGCGGATAGAGCGCGGCAACCGCGGGTGTTCTCAAGGCAGGCATGCCGATTGCCGCGCCGTTCAGAATCGCAGCGGTAAAGGCGCCGCTGATCCATGCGACCGTGCAGGCCATACTATGCCGCGGCGTCTCTGCCGCGCCGGTGGCAAAACCCTTTGTCCAGCCCTCGACAAGGCTTGCTGTCCCCTCCGGATACATTCTGAAAAAAATTGTTTGCTCACCCCCAAAACAGGTGATCTTCATGCCGGCCTCTTTGAATACTGGTCCTAATGCGAGATTTTCCAGAACTTTTCCTTTGACCCGCTCATGCCCGCCAGCGGCGAAATAGTCATGCTTGCTGCAGATAATGCACGGCCCGAAACTTCCCGACGCTCCCCGGCGCCCGCGACCAAAAGCAAAGGCGTCAACCCCGATCATGACCATCAGGTTAAACAGCGCGGACAGGCGTTCCCATGCTTTTTCCATACAATGATACGGTTGTAGTGTAACAAGCCCTCCATGCCGCCGGTAGGTTGCCACAATTTTTTCCAGTGCGGCCGGTGCAAGCCACGTATCCGCATCGATAAACAGCAGGATGTCATTCCGGGCTTCCTGCGCGCCGTTCCAGCACGCCCAGGTCTTGCCGGTCCAACCCTCCGGACGTTCGCTGTTGTCAAAAACCCGCGCGCCGTGCCTGCGTGCAACAGCCGCTGTTTCATCAGTCGACCGGTCATTGACAACCAGGATTTCATCACGCGCGCCACGCTGATTGTTCAGCGAATCCAGCAGCCGCGGCAGGCTGGACTCTTCGTTACGGGCAGGAATAATTATCGTGCAGCCTGATATGTCTGCATCATTACGCTTACCGGAACAGAGCGGGATTTTCCAGAGAAGGTACACGCCCGTGCACCAGAGAAGCAGCGTGACTGTTACCGCAAAAACTACCGGCATACCTGTCTACCCCAGGTCCCGGGCCGCTGCTTTGGCGGTATTCTGGCCACAAAGACACACCATCGGCATCCCCGCACCGGGATTTACACTTCCGCCGACAAAATACAGATTATCGTATTGCGTGCTTTTCTTCGGCGCCTTGAGTGCAAAGTTCTTGCGCCTGTCGGACACAACACCGTACACAGAGCCCTTGTTTGAATAGTACCGCGCTTGAATATCAACCGGGGTCCACATGTCTTTGACAATAATGTGCCTGCGGATATCTTTCAATCCAACCGCTTCAAGCTTGTCGATAGTTTTTTCGGCAAGCGCCTCATAGTCACTGTGCGAAACAGGATTTGTATCGTTGACATACGGGATATGCGGCAACAACTTGAGGTTATCGCATCCTTCAGGCGCCTGCGAAGGGTCGGTGCGCGTGGGGGCCACCAAGTATATCGTGGCATCGGTTGGAAGCTCATGCCGGTTGAAAACCAGGTCGAAATGATGCCGCTGGTCGTTTGAATAGACAAAATTATGATGAGCAAGCTGCGGGTATGTTGTGTCAAGACCGAGATGGAGTACCAGGCCCGAGCATGCAGGCTCGAATTTCTGCAGTTTACGCATGAACGGCCCGGGCGCTTCAAGAAGCTTTTCATATGCGGGGATTACCTCCATGTTGGATACCACTGCATCGGCCGCATGCTTTTCCCCTGAGGCCAGTACCACGCCGGTGACCCTGCAGCGTTCGCGCATGATTGTTTTCACCTCGCTGTTCAAAACGACCGTGATCCCCAGTTCATCCATAAGCTTTGCAATTCCCCGGGCCATGTTGTACATACCACCCTTGACATACCAGAGGCCGAACCCGGTCTGCACCCAGGGCATGAGGTTCATGAATCCCGGCGCGTTGTATGCCGAAGATCCCACATATTTGATGAAATAATTGAATACGTCACGGAGGTGCTGATCGGTAAAGTAACGGGACACCGAATCATTCATGGTGCGGAAAATATCGAGTTTGAAAAACAGCTCCGGCCAGCCGTAACTGGTAAAAAAGCTCCAGAAAGTATCGAGTCCCTTTTTGAAATACTTCTTATCGACAATTTCATACTGGAGTTTCGAATACTCGACAAATGACCGGTATTCGCCGCCGCTTCCCGGGATTTTTTCTTCCAGGTGCGCCGCAGTCCTGGCAGTATCAGCATACAGGTCCAGCACGGTGCCGTCTTCAAAAAAATTGCGCCAGTGCGTGTCAAGAGGAACAATATCGACATAATCGGCAAGCTTTCTTCCGGAAAGGCCAAACAGTTGCTCGAAAATATGCGGAAGCGTCAAGATTGAAGGCCCCAGATCAAAGCTGAACCCTTCACGTTCAAGCACATTGAGCTTGCCGCCGACCTTATCGTTTTTGTCAAACAGGACCACGTCATATCCCCTGCTCGCACAACTGACCGCCGCGGACATGCCGCCGATCCCCGCGCCAACTACAATTATTTTTTTTGCCATTGTATTTTCTCTGGCTGTCTTTTCTTTTTCTTCTTTTTCAGTTCCTGCATGCTTTCCCGCACCATGGCGTCACGGGGATTAACCTCAAGCGCCTTAGTAAAATAATTCCGCGCTTCGGGGTATTCGCCCTTTTTCATGTACCCTTTTCCAATAAAACCAAGACAGGTGCTCCGACCCCATCGAGGAGCAATTCCGGCCCCCGGTTTTTCCTGCTCCCGTTCATAGAGCATTTCCGCCCTTAACAGGTAGGGCATTCCTGCTGATGCCCCCCCCCCCAGAAGTGCCGGGGTATTGTAATAGCTGACGCCGACAAGATACTGCACCCGCGGATTTGCCGGATCAACACTCATGGCTGCTTCTATTGACCCCATAACCTTCGGGCCAAATACAGGGGCCAGAAGCGGATTGAGAAATATCCTGATGCCGGTCATTGTGCCGCGCAGAGCAAGCGATTCCGCCTCACCTGCTTTACGCTGCAGTGACCGCTCCAGCGCGGCCAATCCTCTCTCAATGTATGCGGCCGCGGCTGTTTCATCTCTATCATAAGAAAAACCGAACAGATAATAAGAAACCAGATGAAAACAGACAACACCCTGCCAGTAGCATGGAACGTGGCTTGCGGGGTATTGCTTTTCCATACCTTCAAAATGCCCATTGGCTTGACGGAACAGACGGGTATCCCAGGCATTGTATGCCGAATCAAACAGGTGTATACCCTTCCGGACTGCATTGACAAAAGAACTGTCGGTTTCTGATGCATACCCCCGGGCCGCCATGAATGTCATCACAAGCACAAGTGCGGGTAGTGCGGTAATCCTTTGTTGCATAATCTTTCCTGCTGAAGGACGTACATGTATTAAATTACTATGTCAGAAAAGGAACTACTCAGGTCCCTGTGGACAATTTCAGCCGTCATTCCGGCGAACCCCGGGTCCGGTCCGGGGTTCGCCGGAATGACG
>WJKA01000678.1 GCA_014729375.1 Chitinivibrionales bacterium | reverse complement strand
TGTGTTTTGTGCGAGTTCCAGGGCGCATTTCATTGCTGCGGGGTCTTCAGGATTAGGGGAGGAAACCGTGGGAAAATCACCGTCCGGCTCCTGCTGTTCGGGAACCAGGGTTACCGAAATGCCCATTTTTTCAAGCGCGGCCACAAGCGGCATCCTTCCCGCGCCGTGAAGCGGCGTGTAGACAGCGGTCAACTCGTGCCCTTTTTCTTTGATAAGGCCGGGGCGCAGCGACAGGCTGCATACAAGCTGTATAAACGGACCGTCAATTTCCGTATCGATATACTCGAGCAATCCCCGGTCCCGCGCACCATTTTCTTCTACGCGCGCGATTTCTCTCACAGCGTAAACTTCATTGACAATTGCCCTGTCCTGCGGCGGAACAATCTGGCCGCCGTCTTCCCAGTACACTTTGTACCCGTTATATTCAGGAGGGTTATGGCTGGCAGTCAGCACAATACCCGCGATTGCTTTGAGCTGCCGGACCGCAAAGGACAACTCAGGTGTGGGACGAAGTCCGGTGAATAGGAATGCTTTGATGCCGTTTGCCGCAAGCACACACGCTGCCTGGAGTGCGAAACGGCCGGAAAATCGCCGCGAATCATATGCGATAACAACCGATGCCTGCTCTGAATGCCTGTGCTTTTTGATATAATTGGCAAGCCCCTGTGTTGCACGCTGCACAATATAAGGATTCATCCGGTTGAAACCGCCGCCGATAACACCCCGCAAACCGCCGGTTCCGAAAGCGAGTTCTGTATAAAACCGGTCGCCAAGCTCATCAAAATCCTGCGATTTCAGCAGGTTTTCCACCTCCTGCCGGAATTGACTGTCTTTTTCCACAGCAAGATAGCGTTCCGCCTTTTGCCTGATCTCAGATTGTTCCATACTAATTTATTTTTCCCTTGAAAAGCACACAAAGTTTTATTGTATCATGATATATTTTTCTAAACTATAAAAATAATTCCACGACATCGGGAGATAATAACAATGCGCATTCTGTCCGGAATCAAACCCTCAGGAACGCTTCATATCGGCAACTACCTCGGAATGATCAAACCGATGGTGGAATCCCAGAAGCGCGGGGAACTCTTCTGCTTTATCGCCAACATGCATAGTCAGACAACGCTGTTTGATTCGAACAAGCTCTATCAAAACACTGTTGACGCTCTGGTTGACCTGCTTGCTCTCGGCATCGATCCCGACCGCTCGGTTTTCTGGGTACAGTCGGACGTTCCCGAGGTGGCAGAACTCACCTGGTATCTCAATAATGTATGCCCTGTCGGGCTTTTACAGCGATGTCATGCATATAAGGATGCTGTTTCCCGGGACATTCCTGCGAATGCAGGCCTGTTTGGCTATCCGGTATTGATGGCCGCCGATATACTCATGTACCAGTCGAACCTCGTTCCGGTCGGCAAAGACCAGAAACAGCATGTTGAAGTCACTAGAGACATCGCGATCAAGTTCAACCAGACGTATGGAGAAGCATTTACCCTGCCTGATGCAGAGATATCCGATGCGGTTGCGGTGATACCCGGCATTGACGGCCAGAAAATGTCGAAATCCTATGATAATGTAATCGACATTTTCGCGCCAGAAAAAAAGCTCAGGAAAAAAGTGATGGCAATAGTCACTGATTCAACGCCGGTAGAGGAGCCCAAGGACCCTGAAAAAAGCGTAATTTACGGGATATACCGCCTGTTTGCCGATGAAACCAGGGCCGGAGAAATGGCGTCCAGAATGCGCACAGGAGGCTATGGGTACGGTGATGCGAAAAAAGAGCTGTTCGGGCTTCTCTGGGAATATTTTTCGCCGCAACGCAAGCGGCGTGAGGAAATCCTCGCCAGCATGGACTATATAGATGAAGTGCGGAAAAAGGGGGCCGATAAAGCACGGTCGATCGGCATTTCCACGCTCGAGAAGGTCCGGCGGTTGACCGGGACCAGCAGGTGAAGCCACATGCCGGGCTCAAGAGTCGGGGTTTTGCGACAAATCGGGGTTTCTACTATGCTGCCAGTTCCACTGCAAATCCTTTGTGCTTTGCCAGGTCGATCAGGATTGGCTTTACTTTCTGATGGTGTTTTGTTTCGTACAAAACAATCTGGGGATATTCGAGATTGTCGGGGTTGTCTTTTGCGACAACGCCGTAGTAGCCGACCAGTTGTGAGATAGGTGCGTTAACAACATGGACCCGCGCGCCGACCGGGTAGAGCGGGACCATGGCAATCATGGTTTTGACAATGTCAAGATTCAGGAAATTGCCGCCCATTTCAATCAGCCGGCGGATTGCGGTCCGCGTATCGTATTTGTTTGAATAATGGAGCCGCCCGTTGGACAGCATATCATACATGTCCGCGACAGCAACGATTTCGGCGTAGCGATGTATCATGTTTTTTCTGGAAAAATCTTTTATCGGAGGCAGGTTTTCTCCGCGAAGGCCGCGGGGGTAGCCGGTCCCATTCTGATACTCATGGTGCTGAAACGCAACTGCCGCGCTGGTCGGGGGTATTGACGGATTCTGGGAAAGCATCAGGTGACCATACACCGTATGCTGCTGAAGCTGGTTTTTTTCTTCATCGGTAAGAGGCTCTTCCTTTTCCAGAATATCTTTTGATACCGCGGCCAGACCGAGATCATAATTAATCGCGCCCATCCCCAGTTGTTTCATTTCATCATACGAAAAACGGTATTTTTTTCCGAGACAAAGTGCTGAAATTGTTACGTTGATAACATGAGTACAATATTCTTCCCTGGCTTTTGCCAGTGCGGAAAGGTTGAGCACAACTGCAGACTGTGACAGGATTTCTTCAATGAACTTGTCAAGGGTGTTGACAATGCCGGAATTCATGATCATTTTATCGATATGGTTCCGGTTTTCCTTGATAAGTTTCTGCACGGTTTTCTTGGTTTGTTCTTTGTAATTAAAAAGCGTTTTCATTTCGCTTGATGTTTTATTAAACGCGACGGCCATTTCCCGCTGTACATGCTCGGAAATAATTGTTTCCGGTATCACCCCCTCAGTGCCTTCAACCTCAATCATCACACTGGAGAATCCCAGCGACTTCAGCCGTTGACGGTACCGTCCGGTGACGTGGTAGCCAGCAGCAAGGAGCAATTCACCCGATGATGTAAATATCGATTCTCCAAGTATCATGTCATCAGAAACATCATCAATTTTATAACGTACCATGCGGGCGTGAGGTCCTGTTCGGAAAAATTCCGGTTGTTTTATGGTATTGCATATATACGATTATATAGCATTAGCAGATATATTGTGAAGCATAAAAAGGCAGGGATAATCTGATAAGGTATAAAGAATTCTCCGGGCAATACCGATATTTATTAGTAAAAAGAGATTTATATCAATGCATATTCATTATTCGGAGCATGGATGTGGACCGTTTCAAGGATGAAATAGCTACTCCCCGACAGGACTCGCCGACAATTCGCAAAGGACGATTTCTCTGGCGCGATCCCGATTCGCAGGAAAAATTCCTCAGCCAGTTGATGACGCGGGTCAGAAACGGCTATTACAACTCTGACCGGGTACTCCAGAGCGTGGTGGATGAAATAGCTCCGGTTTTCAGCGATTCAATGCAGTCTGACGGGGCTCTTTACTAACCCAATTTATTCACTTCCCGGTCCGCTAAGCCGGCAAAACCGGAAATCGCAAATTCCAAATCATGAATAAATGCAAAAGCAATGGTAACCACTCAGGTCCCTATGGACGATTTCCGGCGTCATTCCGGCGAACCTCGGGTCTGGTCCGGGGCAGGCCCTGGAATCCAGTCGAATCCTTGCCTTTAAAAAGATGGATTCCGGCTTTCGCCGGAATAACGAGACCGAACCACCTGAATAGTTACAAGCAATGAATTTCCATAGACATATACACGAAAAAGCGTGTATTATTCAGATACAGAGCCCAAAGCTGTCAAGCCTTTTCAGTAAAAGAAAAATCCGCCCCGGAGAACAACGGGGCTCTCTTGCAATTTTTTCCTCCAAAAGATATAATTTAAGCGCATCGTACAAGCGTAAGATATTGCCGCGTAATCAATTATAATAATGAACACACGCAAGAGATACAAGCGATTTCTCGTTTTTATTAAAACAAGTCCCGGACTGAAAATTATACTTTTTTTCGTTGGAGTAATTTTTCTCAGTTCGTTTATTGTTTTTATTATTGAGCGGAACAGGAATGAAGGGTTTGTTTCATTTTTTGACAGCCTGTGGTGGACTATCGTTACGATATCAACGGTTGGCTACGGCGACCGTCTTCCGAATACCATTCCCGGGCGGATTTTTGCGATTTTAACAATTTTTCTCGGTGTTGCGATGATGGGTACGATCACCGGTCGTATTGCGTCAATGCTGATGGAACGTCAAATGAAAGAGGAAAAGGGCCTTATGGATTACAAAACCATGAGCGGGCATTTCATTGTGTGCGGCTGGAAGCAGGAGATGAATTCGGTATTGCGTGAAATACTGATACGGAATCCCGAGCATGATCCGTCAACTACAATTCTGGTGAACCGAGCGCCGGTAGAGGAGATAAATTCTATCCGGAGTGATCCGTTTTTCAAGGGTATTCATTATGTGCACGGTGATTTCATTGAGGAGCCGGTACTGAAGCGCGCGGGAATACGGGGAGCGTCAAAAATCCTGGTCATGGCCGATTACCACACCGAAGGCGACCTTCAGCAAATAGACTCGAAAACGGTGATGGCGGTAATGTCAATCAAAAACATGAATAAAAAGGCGTATGTCTGCGCGGAGATTCTTGATACCAAATTCGAAAAATACCTGAAAATTTCTCATTGTGACGAAGTCCTTCTTTCGCGGGAGTTCTCACGTTTCATGCTGGCATCGGCCTCATCCGGGGAGGGCTTGTCTCATGTGGTAAAGTCGCTTCTGTCAAAGCACAGCACCGCGCGTATTAAAACAATCGATTTCCCCGAATCCCTTGTCGGAAAAACCTATGAGCAGCTTCTGGAGCACTTTAGAAAAAATCAAACGCTTCAGCTTGTCGGTCTGCTTGAAAATACCGGCAATATCATGCTGCGAAAAAAAGAAGCGCTCCGTGAAGCTCAGAAAAATCCCGACATATCCAAGCTCGTTCCCGAACTCCGGAATGTTAAAACGCTTATCGCCAATGAACCAATAATCAACCCACCGCTTGATTATGGAATCAAGCGGTATACAAAAGCGATCGCAATCTGCGGAACAACATTTTCACCTTCTCCGGAAAACGCATCATGACAGAAAATGCAAAACTCACGGAAAAAATCGAACGGCTTAAGCGAATCGCGCTGTTCAAAGCCTTTGGAGACGACAGGAAAGCCATGGAAAAAATCGCCAGGCTTTTTACAACCCTCTCTGTGCCCCGCGATAAAGCGGTTATCTGCGAGGGGGAAGAGGGACAGGAACTGTATGTTATAAAATCCGGTACCGTACTGATCGAAAAGAGTACCATGCAGGGCGATTCCTACACTGTAATAGAACTGAGCGCGGACCAGAATGTCTTTTTCGGAGAAATTGCATTGCTTGACCCGGACAAACGGTCGGCAACGGTTGTCTGCAAAACCGACTGCGAATTTTATGTGCTCAGGAGGGAGAATTTCCTGAAATTAGGGGATGAAAATCCGCACATCGGACTCCACATTACCCGTGAGCTTACCCGCATCGTCTGTAATCGCATTCGCAAAGCAAACACCGATATTATCACGCTCTTTGATGCGCTTGTTGAAGAAATGGCTGAGAGTGAAGGAATGGCTGAAGGGTAGCAGGCAAACTCGAAATCCGGAATAACAGGGGTAGCCCGGCCGGGTCTATTCAAGCTCGCACAATCCCCAGTGCTTGGGCAGAAAGCATACTTCATGATTTTCGGCAAAGAACTGCTCTTCCGGTTTGCCGTCCTGGGTGCGATTGAAATTGAGACGGAACTTTACCCCCTTTTTCATCATTGCCGGCCTTAAAAATTCTGCAGGAAGAAAAAATTCAATTGTATAGCCTTTCTCGTGCCAGTTCCACGCACTTTGAAGCAGCTCTTTATCACGACTGTTCCATTTGTAAGGAATATGTACAAGACAGGAACCGGCAATCATGTCAAGGGTCGGAAGGAACATAACTTGCACGGCATCATCATAAATAGTGTCTTTTGTTGTTGTAACATTGCGGTCTATGAACAGCTCGATACAATCTCCCAGATACGGATCGCCGTCATACAGGTGGAGGACCGAATCATCGATTACCGCTGCGCCGTAAAGCCCATCTTTACTCCATGCAAAATAAAACGAGCTGGTATCTCTATGCTGCAGCGGCAGGGGCATTGACGGTACTGAATCCCACTCATCAACATAGCCGTCAACAGAGATTTTCCGGGTACGTTTCGGAATTTTAACCGGATTATTTTCGGAGCCGTCACCGGCAATTTTCTTTATCGTTTGCGACTGAAACGGATTTGCAGCAATGCTGTTGAGCCATTCTTCGATATTGGTATAGCCGTCCCTGTCAGTATCGCCCCCGGCATCATCGGCGTTCTTCGGGTCCAGCCCGTTTGCTGTTTCCCAGTCATCGGGCATGCCGTCATTATCGGTATCCCGGGGTGGCGCTGCAGACCTGAGCAGCGGCCATCCGTTGACCTCCGAGGGATGGCTGATAATTTTTCCGCGGCGGTTCTCGACTTCCTGAATAATCCGGTGATCATGAGAATCCCGCCGGGGCAGCGTTGCGCCGGCATTATCAATGATCGATTCGTATGCGTCGATATAATGCTGGGTAGCAACTTTTGGCGCATCGAACCGGAATGGATATTTGAGGCTGTCGCGCTCCTGCGGCCCTGTCCAGACAATGGCATCATATTCATCCTGGCTTTCACACACGCGACAGGCTCCGATATTGCCTTGTGCATATACCCGCGTGTCAACGCCGAGAGTCAGGCAGGGTTTTTTCCAGGAATCAGGCCCCATGATATAGTAATTCCCCACAAAATTAACAGTGCCGCTCCGATTTGTTTTCGGATACGCAATTCCCGCGCGGACCCACCAGTTGTAAACAACATTGTTGACAACATCGATAATATTCGGGTAATCGTGGTCGGCCGGAAGGTACGGGTTCCTGTCGACACAGTGAGCAATCAGGTTGTGATGAAGGGTTACATTCGTGGTATGATACCCGACCATAAGCCCCTTGCTGTGTGCGCCTTTACGGTTGGTGCTTTTATGAAGCGCTTCGGAGCTGATACACCACTGGATCGTTACATTGTTGCAACGCCAGATACATTCGATATTTTCATCAACACCCCAGCTTACCGAACAATGATCGACTATCGAGTTGTGAACGCGACGGAAATTGATGCCGTCATTGCCG
>WJKA01000677.1 GCA_014729375.1 Chitinivibrionales bacterium | reverse complement strand
TTACCGCAGGGATTATCAACACATACGGCATTGGCGGTCACAAAATTCAAACCGTTTGTCCCGAAATCCACATCGCTGAAAAGAACATAATTCGAATCAATAAGACTCGTTACTTTATCCGGATATGACGGCGGCCCTATAACGCCTTCCATGCCATCGGCATCTTCAGCCTGAATAGTATCAAGAGCATCGTGCTGTGCAAACAATACAGCAGGAATCATAATGAAGAAAACCAGTGCCTGAAACAAGTTTTTGTCGGTATTCACAGTATCCTCCCTTTACTAATAAAATAAAACCGTGCTTCTGAAAAAAAATCAGAGCCAAAGAATATAAACAAGACCACCAGGCTATTCAAAGGTTTTTTTTATTTTTTATTGCCTGGTATTAAAACAGATGAAAATTCGCTGTCAGTACCAGATAGATGCCGGCGACTATGAAGATAATCCCGCTGATGCACCGTGACCATTTTTCGAAAACTGATATTTTTTTGAAAACCGTACCGACTGAATGGGCGGCAAATACAATTATCAGCGCGAATGCGACAACGGGAACGGCTGTACCGATGCCATAAACAGATGGAATAATCACACGACTGGAATGTGCAACCGCAAGCCCGAATGTGCTGCCAAAAAAAAGTGCTGCCGAAACAGGACAAAATGAAAGCGCGAACACGACGCCAAGCGCAAACGCCCCCCGGATGCCGGAACGGGCAAGCTTCTCCTGTCGGAGTCGCGAAACGGACAGTCCAGCAAATGAAAACGGGATGATATCAAGCAGAAAAATGCCAATAACGATAAGAAACGGTCCCATAATAATTTTCATTTTGCTTTGAAGAAACATGGAAATGCGGGGCGCGGCTTGTGCGCTTGAAACCAGAACCAGACCGAGTACGCAATACGTCAATGTTCTTCCCAGTGTATAGAACAGCCCGGAAAAGAGCGCGGCTGATGTTTTCCCGATATTTTTGCCAATAAATGAAATGGCGGCGATATTTGTAGCCAGAGGGCAGGGGCTGATTGATGTCAGAATTCCCAGCCACAGGGCGGTGCCAACGGCAATAATGTATTCCGGCAAAAGCTTAACCTATCCTTTTATTATATTCTTCAATCGCATTCTGGACGTATGCCTTGAACCGTTCGGTATCGCGAACCAACTGCCATATCTTGTCAAGGTTTTTCCATTCCAGCTCCCGGCCTTCTTTGCGCAACGACAGGACCACTGATTTGGTAACAAGCTTGTAATCGTCGACAAAATGCCTGTTCGGTTTCTTTTCAATATTGACAGCCCTGAATATGATAGAACTGTCGGCAAGTTCATCCGCAAAGGTTTCCTGCAAAATATCTTTTGTCAGCTTTTCAAACTGATTGCATGTCCGGCAGCGGTATGTCGTATGGAAATAAAAGACGGTCAGATTGTCCGCTTTGTCTGTTTCTTTCGTGGGGACCATTTGTGAGGATGGTTTGCCAGAGGTTTCAGTGGACGCGCCCTTTTCCTGTGCGCTGCACCCCGCACCAAGAATGAGGGACAATACGGTCCCATACATGAAAACATTCAAACGTTTCGGCATTCTTGAACTCCTTTCAGGAGAAGAGTTTTTTCAATTCCTCCAAAGAGGGTACCTTACCACTAACAACAACATTGCCGTCGATGGCCAGTGCGGGTGTCATCATCACGCCGAAATTCATTATTTCGTTCAAGTCTTCTACTTTACCAATTTCAGCGTCAATGCCGTTTTCTTCGACAACTTTCTGTGAAGCTTCGTATAACTTCCTGCATTTCGGGCAGCCAGTCCCGAGAACCTGGATTTTCTTCATGTAATCCTTCCTTTCATAGTGAGGTAGAAATAGCCTGATTGACAATGGCACCAAAGAGAACGCCGCTGATTGTAGCCATTGCAACAACCAGTACAACGAAAACAGCGGTCTTTCTGGTTCCAATTACACTTCGAATAACCAGCATATTCGGCAGAGAAAGGGCGGGTCCGGCAAGCAGGAGGGCCAATGCAGGCCCCTGCCCCATACCATTTCGCAAGCCGCAATGCTTCCATCACAGCATTATCAAATCTGTATATGCCAAGCGGTAAAAAGAAAAGCGCCAGGAATACTGCAGCAATCCCGGCTAATGGCTTCCATTCGTCTTTCCAGTTCAAATTCCCGGTCCTTTGCTATATATGGTCAAAACACCAGCGAGTTGCCACAAAACTATACAAACTGAAGTTGTTCTGCAGCCTTCTTCTGCAGCACTTGATTTACACAGGAGAAAAAACTCAAGACGCATTTCATTTTCAATGTGTAATACATATTTGTCCCGCGTTTCTCGCATTCAATGATTCCGGCATTCTTCATTATAAAAAGATGCTTTGAAACCGTGGATGTGTCAGCTCCAATCATCCCGGTCAACTCGCACACACACCGTTCTCCCTTTCCGAGTTCTTCGGCTATGAAAAGCCGGGTGGGATGTGCAAGTGCCTTGATAATTTGAGATTGTGCTTCGAATCGACGAGTATCTTCCTTTTTCATTCTGTTCCTCAAAAAGTAGGAGTACGACTTGCTGATATTATTATTGGCTATTTGGTAATATAACCAAAATCATGTAATTTTGTCAAATTTTCCAGTATCTGCTTCATCTCATAGTGCGGTAGATCTCAGGGCTCTGCATGTATTGGCCAGCAATAATTATTTTACATACAATCAAGGAGCCGGCGTGTATGGAACCATCGATACAGCGAAGAGATTTTGACGAAAATATCAAGCAACGGCTTAAGCGCCTCAAAAACGGGTGCATTCTTCTTTCCGAAGAGCGTCTTCAGGACCCCAATTTCGAATCGACGGTTGTTTTAATATGCATGCACAATGATGACGGCGCTTTCGGGTTTGTACTCAACAGACCGTCACACATGCCGCTCTCCGAAGTTTTTTCGGTTGACACGCCCCTGCAGCATCAAAAG
>WJKA01000676.1 GCA_014729375.1 Chitinivibrionales bacterium | reverse complement strand
GTCGACGGTTCCGATGGCTCGGTGGTGGAGCGGTACGCCTACGACCCGTACGGCAAACCGACCGTCATGGACGCCGACTTCTCGGCCGACGCCGACGGCGCCTCGGACGTCGCGAACGAAATCCTCTATTGCGGCTACCGCATCGACCCCGAGACGGGGCTGTACCACGTGCGGCACCGGCCGTACCACCCGACGCTGGGGCGGTGGGGGACGAGAGACAGGATTGGATATCTGCAAGGTGCCAACCTCTATGAGTATGCCTCCTCGCTGCCCCTATCACGCGTTGATCCGAACGGCCTTGAGTGGCAGGCCTGCGAAGTCGAGATCTACAACGCCGCGGATATCGCCTCGGCACTGGCCGAGGAGTTGGGTCCGTTGCTGGCTGAAAAAGTATTGGACTCCGTACCTGGTTCCTCCGCCCTGAAAGGACTTACTAAGTCTGTTCAAGACAAGTTGCGGAAAGCGATTGGAAGGGGAATTGGGGGGCTGGACGATGCCGGGGAGAAGCTTAAGGCGAAGATTAAGGGATGGATTCAAGAAGCGATGGAGGATCACTATAGGAACACGCAGCCTGGCGTGTTTTTGGAGGCCCGAAAGGACCCGACGCAGCTTTGTGAATCTGTAGAGGTAGATCCAACAATGTGGAGAATATGCTGCTGCAGATTCGAGAAAGAGTCCTTTGGAGTTACATTGAAAGGCTTCACTGAGACTGAATTTAGTGTGAAGGTTCTTGAGATAATCATCCGCTTGAGTGATAAAAGAAAGGGTACTTTCTCACATAGAGAAAACTGTAAATCCAATGAGCCGTGCAAAGATGATCGAGTTGAGTTCTGGATGGCCTATTCTGCGGAGATCAGCGGCAATATTAATACACGGTATACATGGACGGTACCTCATGACGTGGCATGTACGGCCTGTAATAAGGTTAAGAAGAAAGTGACACACGAGCAAACGGGAAACTAGGCAAGCTCGTCCGCATACGGGACGACGAGAGGAGGTCTGCCATGACGTGGCGGTTTGTGATTCCTGGCCTTGGCGTCCTGCTTCTGGGGTTGATCGGGTGCGACGGATCCCCTCCAAAGGGGCAGAAGACCGTACGACCGGAGGCACAGAGCAAGGCGCGGTCGACCGGCGGTGAAAACGGCAAGGAGAACCGGGCGAAAACGAGCCGAAAGACCGTCGTTCTGGCCGATGTGTGGGAGAGCATGGTACCTGTATTGTCTGCGCATTTTCCCCTCGATGACGCTTTTGTCCGACAGGTCAGGGTCGAGGGCGACGTGGACGGGCTGTCGCACGAGGCACTGGAGGAGAAGATTCGGCGTATCGTATGTATTCAGGTCGCGACGAAGGTGCAGGGACGCGATGCGGTTTACTGTCGGGTCGCCCAGAAACGGTTGCCGGACAGCACATGGGCGATCAAGCGAGATTCGGCCGAGTTCGGCACATTCGAGGAGGCTTCGGGGACGATCGATGTTGAGGTCCTGGGTGTCGAGGGACACTTGACATATCGGATTGAGCCGGAGGTGAAGGGGAAAGTGGCTCAGCGGGACCACGAGGATGGCGTCCCGCCGTACGACGTGAAGGCCCTCGAATTCTGGATGGCCTTCGACGTTCACCTGGAGGGCATTGTGCCGGGTGAGGTCGTTCACACACACACAGTGCCCTATATGGTGCCGTCATCGCGTCCTGATGAGAGGGCGGACTGAGTTTCGCCGGGCAAGCCCGGCCGGTCAGTCAAGTCCGGAATGTTCTGCAAAATAGCATCTCCGTGCTTCGGCCGGGTGGACCGCGGAGACCGAGGGAACCGAGGCCGGAGCGGGCCACCCGGGGGCGGTCACGCGACCGCGGCCGGGGTCAGCGTCTCCGGCGAGGCCCGCTCGAGCGACGCGGCCAGCTCTTCAAGATCAATCCGAAGGTAACGCCGCGTTTGCCAGTCCTCGCTCGTTTCCATCGCCAGCGCCGTGATCAGCCGCAGGCACGACGCCTCATTCGGGAAGATCCGCACCACCTGGGTCCGGCGTTTCACCTCCTCGAACCACCGCTCCACCATGTTCGTCGACCGCATCCGCTTGCGGTGCCCCGCGGGCAGGGCGTAGACCGTCAGAGCCTCCTCGCCCGCCTCCTCCAGCCACGCGGCCACCTTCGGGTACCGTTCCCGCATCGCCTCGACCAACTCGGCCAGCAGCCGCCCGGCCTCCTGGCGCGTCGGGGCGTCGCGCATCTGTCGCCACCGCTCCACGATCCACGCCCGGTCCACCTTCGACACCTTCCCCAGAAGGTTCCGCAGCACGTGCACCTGGCACCGCTGCCACAGCACCCCCTGGAGGTGCCGACGGATCGCCGCCACCAGTCCCTCGTGGGCGTCCGAGACCACGTATCGGACCCCCGAGAGGCCCCGGGCCTTCAGGTCCTTCAACACCTCGCCCCAAGTGGCCTCGCTCTCCGAATCGCCCATGTACGTGCCCACCACCTGGCGATAGCCGTCTTCGCTGATCCCCACCACCGTCAGCACCGCCTGGCTCACCACATGCGGCCCGCGTGCGGACCTTCTCGTAGCGGGCGTCGATCACCAGGTACGGCCACACGCCCTTCAGACGCCGGCTCCGCCACGCCTGGACGTGGGCCTGGAGCTGGGCCGTCAGGGCCGAGACCTGGCTCTTCTTGATCCGGCTCCCGCAGAGCTTCTCGGTGATCCGCTTGACCTTCCGCGTCGAAACACCCTGGAGGTACATCTGGACCAGCGCCAGCACCAGGGCTTTCTCGCTCCGCTGGTACCGCTCGAACAGTTCCGTGCGGAACGTGCCCTCCCGGTCCTGCGGGATCAACAGCTCAAGCTTCCCCACCCGCGTGGTCAGGCCGCGCGGCTTGTAGCCGCCCACGATGGCCTTGACGCTCGGCCGTCCGTTCGTAGGCCTCGGCGCCGATGTGGGCGGTCATCTCCTCCTCCAACAG
>WJKA01000675.1 GCA_014729375.1 Chitinivibrionales bacterium | reverse complement strand
CGGCCGGAGATTGTATCAATCGACTTCATCATTTTTCTTTCTCGAATTCATAAATGCTGCGTGCCATGTCCCGTTCCATACGTGCAATCGATGTTCTGTTTTTTTGCTCCTTTTCATCCAGCTCCCGGTAATGGTCCTCGACTGCTTCCCGGAGTGTCCCCGGCTTTTTGCCCGTAACAGCGTTGCGGACCGATATCCAGACATTTTCTCCCTGTTTGACCATGACCCCTTCATCTGTGGCAATTAAAACTGTATTGTTGTTTTCGGGCCGGATCTCTACAATTCCCGGAATAAGCGGTGCGATAAAATCGATGTGGCGCGGCAGAAGCGTATAGCGACCGGATTCGGTATCGGCGGTCACTTTCAAAGCGGTACCGCTGAACAAAATATCAGTGGGCAGCATTACTGTTGCATTCATGCCGTAACCTCCTCTATGGAACCTTTCATATACAGTTGTTTTTCGGCGGTATCGAAAAAATCGTCACTAAGGATTTTATCGCATCCATCAAGGGTGTCTTCGAGTTTGACCTGTTTTCCTTCAGTGCCGGTAAATTGTTCTGTAGTAAAGAATGGCTGGGTGAGGAACCGTTCGAGTCTCCTGGCGCGGTTAACCGTTGTTTTGTCATCCCGCGACAATTCTTCCATTCCGAGCATGGCGATAATATCTTTGAGGTCTTCATACTGCGCCAGCGTTTTTCTGACTTCCCTGGCGATCGAGTAGTGCTTTTCGCCGACAATGTGGGGTGCGAGCATTTTTGAGTGTGATTGAAGCGGATCGACTGCGGGATAGAGCCCCTGTCCGGCCCTTTTCCGTGAAAGGACGACTGTGCCGGAAAGATGACTGAATGTATGCACTGCCGCGGGATCGGTGAAATCATCGGCAGGTACGTAGACTGCCTGGACCGAGGTTATTGCGGCGTCACTGGTGCTGCAGATTCGTTCCTGGATTTCGGCCAGTTCTGATGCCATAGTTGGCTGGTAGCCGACCCGGGAGGGAAGGCGCCCGAGCAGCCCGGAGACCTCGGCGCCGGCCTGGACAAAGCGGAATATGTTGTCTGCAAGGAAGAGAACGTCCTGGCCGCAATCGTCTCTGAAATATTCGGCCATGGTGAGTGCTGCGTGAGGGACGCGAAAGCGGGCACCGGGCTGCTCGTTCATCTGGCCGAATACAAGAACGGTTTTGTCAAGTACGCCCACCTCCGAGATTTCGCTGTACAATTCCTGACCTTCACGGGACCGCTCGCCGATACCGCAGAAAATACCCACGCCTTTGTGCGCCCCCGCCATATTGTGGATCATCTCCATGATAAGGACTGTTTTGCCCACGCCCGCGCCGCCGAACAATCCCGCCTTGCCACCACGCTCAAGCGGTGAAAGAAGGTCGATTATTTTTATGCCTGTTTCGAGTACCTGCGCTTCGGTCGACTGACGGGTAAGAGAGGGCGGTGAATGATAAATGCTGCGTGTCTCGGCATGTTCAAGCGGCTCTCCGGTGTCGATTGTCTCGCCAAAAACATTGAACATCCTTCCGAGTATTTTTTCTCCAACCGGAACCTGCAATGAACTTCTGCGACTTTCCACGATGTCACCCCGCGCAATGCCTTCAGTTGACGTGAGCGCTAGTGCCGACACTGTTGATGGCCCGGTCAATGCACTGACTTCCAGCCTGACATCGCCACAGGTCAGCAGATCATTGACCTGCGGCACAGCATTATCAAACGAGGCCTCGATAATGCTGCCTTTTACACTGAGGATTTTTCCTGTGGATAGTATTTTCCGGGTGCTGTTTTTTTTCATACTGCTTATTATAACCTGCGGTTGATCATGTACCCTGTTGAACTGTAGCGGACAAATATTGCGACAACAAGAAATACAATTAATGTCCAGAGCAGTCCGTTGATAATGACCCGTTCGTCACGCTGAATATCGGATTGGCGAAGCGCTTCACCCCGGGTGCGCGGGCGGTACCAGGGATGCGAGAATCCTGCAAGGAGCAGGGCAATAACCAGCGCAAAAAAAAGAAACGGGAAGATACGAATGCCCCAGAGATACGGACCGAACGGTACCAGCCACAACCCGCCGGCCCAGGTAGCGAGAAACAGGATAAAGAAAAAAAATAGTATTTCTTTTGTGCGGGCAATACGAAGGGCAAAGCTGAAAATAGCAGTCAGCAGAGCGGCAATCAGCAGAGCAGTCAGAATGTCAAGAATTATCATTGCAGCGCCCCCCCTTCACGATCACGCGCGGATTTGTTCCCTGTTCGAAACGTCTTCCCAGTATTTCGGCCGTCCGTAATAGTCGTACAGGCGCATTTCATATACCCTGTTCACCGGTTCTTCCGGTTTGTAATCGGGACAGTTCTTTATCTGGTCTTTTGTCAGGTCGACATGTATCTTTTTGTCGCCCCAGTTGATTTTTTCGATCCATTCGGGGGACAGCACAACTCGTCGTGCGGGATGCCAGTTGGCGGTGTCGACGACAAGATATCGTGTTATCCAGAAATCGTCTTCAGCAATAAAATCATCACAATGTCCAATATCACCGTTTTCCGCATGAATATGGTATCCCCGGACCTCTTTGTAGCTGCGGAGATGGGACTCTTCTTCGCTGATACCCGCTT
>WJKA01000674.1 GCA_014729375.1 Chitinivibrionales bacterium | reverse complement strand
ATACTACTCCGGTAAAAAGCCGGGAATCCGTTTCAATATCTGAATCATCCCTGAACCTGCAGAAAATGTGGGACAAAATAAATATGCTTCCGGACACCAGGATCCCGAAAGTGCAGGAAATAAAGCAGGAAATAAAAAACAATAATTACCCCATAGAAAACAGGCTGTATAAAGCAATGGAAAAGCTAATAAAGGGATATATTATTGACCTGGAAGAATAGCCTGTAAATCTTTCCTGCCGATTCAGCCTTCTTTGATTTTTCATGGAAGGTTTTTTTATTGCCTTTTTCCCTCTCAATGAAGCATTTTTTAGTGAAGAATTGGAGTAATGGAGTACTGAAGTTTCGTATTTTTACCTATACGACTTATTTCCATATTATTTCGAATTTCGTATTTTGAATTTACATAAGCTCGGGTGGTGGAATTGGTAGACACTAGGGACTTAAAATCCCTCGCAGTTTAACTGTGTACGAGTTCGAGTCTCGTCCCGAGCATTAACAATTTTCAACGGACATACACGTGGTCAGCCTTCAGGTTTATTCTCTGTTCAGTAATCCCCTCAGTGGATATTTTTCCGACCATTTACCTCTAATCGAATGTTGTTCTGCCTGAAACAATTATCCTTTGTGCAGCTTTTGCTATTTGTTACCATCAGGAAAGGATTTCCATCGCTGGATATCTGGCAGATACCATTGAAGTACCTCCTCAACTCATGTGTTTACTCCTCTTCCGGTACCGGAATGGCATCGATTCCCCAGATGTCCCGAGCATATTCCCGGATTGTTCTGTCCGAGGAGAATTTTGCCATGTTCGCCGTATTGAGAATTGACATCCGGTTCCACTGGACGGTATCGAGATACGCGGTTGTAATCCGCCGGTGGCAGTTCATATACGATTCGAAATCGGCCATGATAACGAACGGATCGCCGCCGTCGGTGATCGAGTGGCAGAGCGGATCGAAATGATGAGGATCTTCGGGGCAGAAGTAGCCTTTTTCGATCAAGTCGAATGCCTGCTTGAGCGGTTCGCTGGTATCATAATAGAGCTGTGGGTTGTATCCCCGCGCTTTGAGCGTCCGGACTTCATCTGCTGTAAGTCCGAAAATAAAGATATTGTCTTTCCCGACTTCTTCACGCATCTCGATATTTGCGCCGTCCATAGTACCAATTGTCAACGCTCCGTTGAGCGCGAATTTCATATTCCCCGTCCCGGACGCTTCGGTGCCGGCGGTGGAAATCTGCTCTGAAATATCGGCCGCAGGGATCAGGTATTCGGCCAGCGAAACCCGGTAGTTGGGAATGAAATGCACCTGAAGGTACTTTTTTGTTTTTTTATCTTTATTGATTGTGTACGCGACCCGGTTGATAAGCTCGATAATCAGTTTTGCCATGTAATAACCCGGCGCCGCTTTACCGGCAAACATGACCGTTCTCGGCACGGCATCGGTTATCTGCCCGCTCCGGATGCCTTCGTAGAGCGCGATGCAGTGAAGGATATTGAGGAACTGGCGCTTGTATTCGTGGATCCGTTTTATCTGGATGTCAAATATCATGTGCGGGTCCACGGAAAACCCTTCCCACCGGTACAGGATATCGGCGAGTCGCTCCTTGTTCTTTCTTTTGACAAGCTCCCACTGCTCGTGCACGGCAGCGTCGCCGGCATATCCGGCAAGTTCTTTCAAATGAGAAAAATCGGTTATCCACTCGTTGCCGATTGTGCGGGAGACCAGGTCGGTCAGCAGAGGATTGCATTTGTAAATCCATCGCCGCGGCGTGATGCCGTTGGTTTTATTGTTGAATATATCAGGCGACATTTCATTGAAATCCCTGAATATGCCCTGCTGCATGAGTTGCGAATGGAGTGCAGCGACACCGTTAACCGAATGGCTTCCGACAATCGCAAGGTGGGCCATGCGGACATGACGCTCATACCCCTCTTCAATTATTGACATCCTGCGCATCCTTGCGGTATCATGAGGATACCGCCCGATCACCGTCTTGAGGAAATCGTCATTGATCTCATAGATTATTTCCATATGCCGCGGCAAAAGCGACTCAATCATCTTTACCGGCCATTTTTCGAGCGCTTCGGGCATAAGCGTGTGATTGGTATAGGCGAATACCTTTGTGACAATGCCCCGGGCGGTGTCCCATTCAAGATGGTATTCGTCGACAAAAAGCCGCATCAGCTCGGGGATTGCCAGCGCGGGATGGGTTTCGTTGAGATGAATCGACACTTTTTCGGGAAAAAGCCCGAAATCATCACCGTTATCCTGCCGGAACCGCCGGATAATGTCCTGGAGTGACGCTGATGTGAAAAAATATTCCTGTTTGAGTCGAAGCTCTTTGCCTGCAGGCGTGTTGTCACTCGGATAAAGTACCTTGGAAATGCTTTCGCTTTCGATTTTGCTGTCGCATGCTTTTGCATAATCGCCGCGGTTGAACTCCTGTAAGTCAAGCTCATTGGTCGAGTTGGCGGACCAGAGACGGAGCGTATTGACTGTAGTATTCTGGAATCCGGCGACCGGCATGTCGTACGGCATGGCAATCACATCCTCGGTATCGTTCCACTGTGCCGGCGCCCTGAGCGATGCTTCGGGCGCATGGTCCACCGTACCGCCGAATTTGATACGAACCCGGTATTCCGGCCGCTCGATCTCCCAGGGATTGATAATCTGGAGCCACTCCTCGGGAACCTCCCGCTGCCTGAACCCTGCAATCTGCTGCTTGAATATGCCGTACTGATACCGTATCCCGTAGCCGATCGCAGGAATTTGAAGCGTTGCCATTGAATCCATGAAACAGGATGCCAGACGCCCCAGACCACCGTTGCCAAGTCCGGCATCAGGCTCTTCATGTACTATCTGCTCGAAATTCAAGCCCAGCTCATGTATCATCTGCCGTGATGTTTCATGAATGCCGATATTAATGCAGTTCATCTCCAGAAGCCTGCCCGGGAGATACTCGAGCGAAAGATAGGCTGTTCGCTTGACATTCGCCTTATGATAGTATCGCTGCGTCAGGATCCACTGTTCGATAAGCCGCTCCCGAATCGCATAAGCAAAGCTGAGATACTGATCGTACAGCGAGCTTGTCCTGCTGTCTTTGCCGAGATTATAGGTCAGATTGCTGAGAAAACTTCTCCGCATGTCGTCTTTGAGCATGCCTTTATGGTGTATTTTCCACCCGTTGAGCGTATTGTCTTTTGCAGAATTCATCAGTACTCCTCCACTAAAAAAAACGGTTTCTCCCGGACCTGTCCCCCGTGCGGCGATTCCTAAAATATATCAGCAGCGGCGCATATGCTATAACTCTTGCACTACCGGGGATGATAGCGGCACACCACTATTTTTTCTTTAGTGGATTGGTCATACAGAATGCTCGCGCGGAATTCCTTATTCTTGAAAATTAACCGTTGCGCATTGAGCATTGATAGTTTGTAACAAAAAAGACCCGCTGCCCGGCATCAGGTCCTCCGAAGTATTTTTGGACAAGCCTGAAAATCAACAGTGAATTAAACAGGCTTTGATACGTATTTAAATATAAAGGACGGTGAATTATGGCACAAAAAATCAAAAAAACAGAATCTGAATGGCGCGCCGGGCTCACCGAAGAGCAATACCGGATTACGCGGCAAAAAGGGACCGAACTCCCGTTCAGCGGCGCGCATACCATGAACAAAAAGCAGGGAATTTACAAATGCGCCTGCTGCGGAAACAGGCTTTTTGGCTCTGACACCAAGTTTGATTCGGGAAGCGGATGGCCGAGTTTTTATGCGCCCCTGGAAACCGGCACAATCGGGGAACAAACCGATGAGAGTCACGGCATGGTACGAACCGAGGTTCTTTGCGCACGATGCGATGCGCACCTGGGGCATGTGTTCCCTGACGGGCCCCGCCCTACCGGATTACGATACTGCATCAACTCCGCTTCACTGGATTTTGAGGAAAAGGTGAAGAACGAGCGCACGAGCTAATGAGCGCACGAAGAAAAGAAAAAGAGTAATTCAAAATGCAAATTGCAAAATGCAAAATTGAAGAGTCGAGGAAGAGGACGATTTTTGAAACATATTCTGAATTGAATCATAATCCGGAGGGCTATATGGACATGAGAAAATGTACGAGAAGGGATTTCTGTTTGTGTACGGCAAAGGCGGCGGTAACCGTAAATGCGCTGTCGATATTCACCAGCGCGGGGGTATCATCCCATACATTAGAGCTCGACCTCAATGACCAGCAATATCAACCACTTACAACGGTTGGAGGCGCGCAGTATGTGCCGTTTGAAGGCAATTTCAGGCCTTTGATTGTAGTCAGGAGCGGTGAGAACGACGTTAGAGCATTTTCTTCACAATGCACGCATCAGGGATGCCAGGTGAATCTTCCGCAGGACGGCATTGTTGAGTGCCCGTGTCACGGCTCTCGATTTACCGATACCGGAGAGCTTGTCAGCGGTCCGGCAAATGCTGATCTGCAGCACTACGAAGCGGTAATTGAGGGTGATACACTTATTATCGGCACAGACATTCTCCCTGCAGAGCGCCTCCGGTCAGGACGTACTCCTCTGGGAAAGCCGATTGTTACGGTGGTTCCCGGAAGCAGGCGCTTGTCAATCGATTTGACCGGCATGCCTGGGGATTCGGACATAGAAATCTCCACGATCCGGGGGAAAACGGTTTGTACGATCAGCGGTATACGAAAAAGGCTTTCGCTTGATACCGGAAAATTCCCGTCGGGCAATTATCTTGTCAGGATAAAAAGCCGCGGACAGGTTTTCGAGAGCAGGCATTTTCTGGGGATATGATCTGCCGCTGCATAATCGGGTAGAGAAACGTACTACTCAACCCTGCCCGGCCCTCATATCAACCTGAAAACAGCAGTTCACCACAGAGACTCAGAGTTCACAGAAAAAAACTTTGATTTTAAAAGAAATGAGGAATACAACCGGATACTATTTTATCAGCGAAAAAGTGAATCATTCCGGCAAAAAGAAAGTTTCGTAACTCCCAAAATCTCTGTGCTCTCTGTGGCTCTGTGGTGAAGGTAACTGCGGAATTTAGGATCAACGGATATAATTCAGTGGCGACCTGACACTGTTTGATCCACTGGTGATAGCAAAATATCCATCAAGGGCGAGCTGATACCGCTGCGCGCCCGTACAGGTGTTTGTCTGATAATCCATCTGAACAACAAAAATTGCGGAATCGGAAATCATTTCGAGCGTATCCATCAGCATTGGATCATATAATTTGTCTTCAACGACCCAGTCGACCTGACCAACATTGCCCGTGTATACGGTTGAATCATCATCCTCCATCTGCTCATAGGTCGGAAAATAGCTGGTGAATCCCGCGGGATCTGCCGCAATGTAGACCACCACCCCCTGATTGATCGGATAATCCGGATGAATCGCCCAGATCATATGTAATGTATCGCCGACTTCATAGGTATCTCCGGGTTTCGGGCTGATAATACGCGCACGTTTGCAGGTATCTTCCACAACCGGCCAGGTAACTTCGATTGTAAACGACGTGCTGTCACTGCTCTGGCCGTCGGACGCCTCAATGGT
>WJKA01000673.1 GCA_014729375.1 Chitinivibrionales bacterium | reverse complement strand
CGCGATGAAGAGACCCGTCGTCTTCGGGACTCGATACTCCCCTAGTAGACCGATCTTGGCCTCGATCTGCCGGCGCACCTGCTCCAGCATATCCTCCCACGTCAACCTGCTGGGCAGTCGCGAGGCGTAGATCAGGCGCAAAGATCTGGCTTCAATTGTACACCACTCATTATTCGAGATAAAACGAGAAATGTCAATCGGGAGAAAACAATGACCGAAGGCCTAACCCCAGATCAGGTACAAATCAACCAACTCCGAACGATGCTAGACTCTCAGATCGAACTTCGCAAGGTGGCCGAAAGGCTATACAATGAGGCCCGCGATGCACTCCAGCGCCTCGCCACGCTGACCAACCCCGGCGCAATGGAGGAGCACATCAAGGCCTCGCATCGCGGAACTTCGGTCCTCGACGTCGGCGAACTCGGCCGAATCGCCGAGACCGGCCACCGGGAGAAGATCAGCGACCTGCAGATAGCACTCACCGTCGATCCTCAGGAGGTAGATGAGCTCCGCCAGGAGATCAAGCGCCTGCAGGCCCTGGTAGACCGCCGGCAGGCCTTCGCCCCGCCCACGCAGGCGGAAGAACCGCCTGGCCAAGTATTCGCACAAACCGATGTATCCACATCCGTATCCTCACAAACGCGCGCTCGTGCAAACTGGATGCGATTTCCGTCCCCCTCCCCCACCCTGCCGGCGACCCCCGTCAACGCCTGGCCAGAGTGGGCCCAGCGCTGGCGCGACGGGAGCGGGAACTTCGACCGCGACGTCGACGTGATCATCGTCATGGGCGACACCGGCGCCGTCCGCCGGGAGGACATCAGCACCTTCCTCAGCGAGTGGTGGGACGTCACACCGAAGTCGGGGAGCATCAACCGCGCGCTGGCCAGGGTGCGGGACGACGGTCTGGTGGAGACTATCCCCTCCCGCCGGAAGACGAGCCGACACCCGCGCCACCTACACCGCCTCACAGAGCGCGGCCGGGACGCCTACCGGCTCCTGCGCGGCCGAGACCCGGTGCCATCGCTGACCACGGAACTGCTGAAGCGACACAAATCGCCAGAGCACGCGATGCTCAATTTGGAGGCGGCACTAGCCTTCGAGGAGGCCGGCGGATCGGTCGATCTGCTGCCGGAGAGCATTCAGCTTTCGTCGGGGTCCTACCGTCCCGACCTGGTGCTGACGACGCCGGCCGGCGAGGTGTTCTACGTCGAGTGTGAGAGAGGGACGTACAAAAACCCGGAGAAGCGTGTCCGGAAGTGGGAGCTGTACTACGAGGCCTCCGAAGGTCGCTTTTTCGTTGTCACTGAGGGCAAAGAGGATAGAAGGACCATCAAGGAGGAGATCGAGGCCTGGGCAGGAGACCGCCCGTTGCAGCTATGGGTCCCGAACATCGCGGAAGAGAACTGGATCTGGTATTGCCCTATGGTGTCGCTTGGTGTAGAATAACACGCAAAGGAGGTGCTATGACAGAAATCAACGTTGCGATAGCAAAGATCTTTGATCTTGGATACACAAGCATCACTGTAGAGCACTACGACCCGACGGGCGGTTACCGTGTCCAAGCGCTTGGGAAACCTTCCGGTCCAACAGAGGTAGATGGAGCATTCGCGGACGGATATACTATGGAAGAGGCCTTTACATCTTTGCTCGAAATTTTGAACATTGATGTGTCATAGAATGTGCTCTCGTTGTTCCGTGGAACAACGGAGCACATAGGGGTAAGTGGAACAAAGGCAAGCCCCCGCCAAGCTGGCGGGGGTTTTCGCTTGCTTCCCAACTGTTGAGAGCGTAGGCACGATAATTAGCCTTGCATCTGCTACACTCAGTCGTCGCGGACCGGTTCTGCGCTGGCCAGAGCCTCGTCCAACGATGCGTAGGTCTCCATCAGAGCGCCCTCGACCGGTAGCTGCACCTCGCGGATGCCCATCTCGGTCTTTTCCTTGACCAACGACCAATCCAGGTCATCGAATGCCACCTCGCGAATCCAGCGGATGTATGCGCTGTCGATCGTGAAGGTTCGCGCATTCAGGTCTACTCGCTCTATCTGATCGGATAAATCATCCAGAACCGCTATCACTTTGGTGCTCTTATCTTCGTCCCTGATCTTATCTCGCTCGCGATCAACCCACTCGGATATCGGAGCGAAACCCTCGTTGATCTCATCCCAATCCGCTCTGCGGCTGAATCTGCCCAGACCAAGATTGACTAAATCCAGGTCTCTGGTTGCAGATCGCAGCTCGAATCTTCGTCGAATCTCCTTGATGTGACGTGCGTTTTCCAGTGTGCCGGACTGCCGCTCTAGAGCCTGCGCGAGACAGCACCGCTCCGCGAATGTCAAACTGACTTTCTGTAGGGCCATACTTACCTCCTAGATGAAGTACCCAAAGATCTGTATCCACAACTCGCCGGATGCCTCGACATCGAGATAGATGTCTCCGCCATGAGTTGGAACAATGCCAGAGCCATCGATCCAGTCATCCGCCACCTGTGTATGCACGTACAGTGCAGTGTTGCTGGAAGAGCGCGCCTTCAATGCTGCGTAAGTCCCAGCCGATGCGCTTTTCCAGGTCATCCTGACCACCACAGCCACGGCGTCAGACGGGATGTTGGTCGACCAACCTGACTGGAGATCTATCGTCTGATCTGAAGAGACGGTATCTCCGTTGTAGCTCTCGTTAGTGGAGCCATCCTTGATTGGCACGAACACATATCCAGTATAGGTAGTACTACTGCGAACCGGGCGCAGGTCACCTTCATAGTGGATGTCATCTAGATCAGGATTTGTGTTTGTGGCACCGACATAGATACCGTATCCGACCCGCAAGTACTTATCGATGGCCACGTACGTGGTCCCGTCCGCACCTGCGTACAGTTTTATCGTCGTGGAGTATGGCGTACTGCCACTCGATAGGCCTGCCGCCTCAAACTCAATGATGCCATTGATTCCCGGTGGCACCTCTCCCGACCTCAACTTCATTGTGTTATTCGGGCTGATGTAGGAGGCGTAGATTGCCGCCGCCTCCATTGTGCTGTTCATCCAGATGATAGAGTTGCTGCTCCCGCTACCGTGGAGAAACCGCAAGCCAGTGCTATCGAGGTAGACGTCATTTCCTCCAGCGTATAGCCTACCATCTGTGCCAATTCCGATCTGCCAATCACCGTTGTCTATGGTCAACAAGTGCCACGTATCACCATCGTAGCTCAGGTTATCGTCGATCACCAGGCCGGTCGCATTCCCACCGCCGATCGTTCCACTGCTCAATAGCTGCACCTGACCGGCCGTCAGAGTGCCCATATCGGCACTGATTGCTGAGAGCGTTGAGACGTTGAGCTCTGTCGCGGTGATTGTGCTCGCCGCGATATCAGACGCCGTGATTGTGTTGGCTGCGATCTCCGTCGTGGTAATTGTTCCAGATGCGATCTCGCCAGCCGTGATCGTGTTCGCTGCTAGCTCGTTAGCTGTTATCGTGTTTGCTGCGATCTCGCTGGCTGTGATCGTGCCGGCGGCGATTGCATTGGCCGTGATGCTGTTTGCCTCGATGTCGTCACCGGAGATGAGGACGCCGCCGGAACCACCATAGACCTGGAAAAGTGCCTCGCTAGTGCTGTCCTGCGCTACGGCCAGCAGCACCTTGTTTGCGCCCACGGCGTCGCTAGCCGTGGTTGAGGTTTGCAGCGCGGTCTCGCTGTCGGATTTGGAGAAGTAGATGTAGGTCGTGGCAGACATATTGCCTGTGTTGCCGGCATCGATGCTGAATGAATCCCCACTCAGGAATGTCAGCGTTCCCGACGTCCAGGCGACGGTGTCAGCGTCGGTCGCCGAGAACGTTCCATCGAACTGCCATCCCTGTATCGATAGCTCAGATTGAGATGGCACACTGGCAATGATCGCGTCGTTGAGTGTTAGCACACCACCTTCGTATTTGAGGTACTTATCCGTCCCGTCTCCAATGTAGAATCGCGGAGCACCGCTATGCATCTCCACCTGGAATCCGGCATTGCCAAACGTCTGATCGTTGATCGCTATCTGTTTCGCTGCGGCATCCAGCCAGATATCCGTGTTATGCAGCTCCGTCGAGGTAACGGTCCACCCGCCGATTTCGCCAGCTGTGGCAGTGATCGTCCCAGCGATTGTAGCACCGGAGGCATACAGCACCCCCGCCTTTGTTACTGAAAAATCTGCATCCGCTGCATCAGCGTCCCCAATCCATAACCGATAGGTTGCGTCCGATGCGTCGATACGTGCAATGTCGTCTCCCGTTCCGAGCAGCAAGTATCCGCTGCTGTGAAGTGTAGCGTCTCCACCAGATAGCGTCGTGGCGGCGATCGACCACCCGCCAATCTCGCCTGCCGTGGCATACACAGTGCCGCGAGCCACGATATCATTGAACTCCGTAGCCCCCCCAT
>WJKA01000672.1 GCA_014729375.1 Chitinivibrionales bacterium | reverse complement strand
GTTCTCAGATGACAATGTCGTCGCTTACCATGGCAGGGACCGGATACGCGATGGATATTTCCTCGGTCGGCAACGAGGGGGCGGGTGTCTTATCGGCGGGGAGCAATGCATTTTTCAGTGTTGATTCGCTCCTGATGGAGTCATCGTCAAACTCTGCAAGTGATTTTATTGCCGGCGTGACGCTTGATTTTAATAAGGCCGATGCCGGTGAAACGGTGACGGTTGACGTTTCCCGGGATTATGATGCGGTAGTTCAGAAGATAAAAGACCTTGTTGACTCATACAATGCATTGCGAACTTTCGGTGAGGACAGCACAAGCTACGGCAATCCCGAAAAAGACGATAATGTCAAAGGTGTGCTGGCCGGCGATATGACTGTGTCGAGCATAATCAGTCAGGTGCGGAGAATATTCCAAACTCAGTTTGATGATGCGCCTACGTATAAAAATTTGACAATGATCGGAGTAGAAACCGATTATAACACCGGTAACTTTACTGTTGATGAAAAAAAGCTGAAAGATGCACTACAGGGATCGTTTGATGAAGTGGTGAACCTTTTTGTTACCAGCGGTGTTTCGGACAATGCAAATATATCCCTTGGTGTTTATGACGATAATGTTGAGTCGGGAAATTATACACTTGAAGAGATCAACGGGAACCAGCAGGTCCGGATTACAAAAGATGGTGGAGCGCCGTATGAATCAGGCATGCGGCAGGGTGAGATTGTCCCGTTTTCCGATGGACCGGCAGCCGGTCTCAAGCTGACGTTTCCTGCAGGAACCCTGGGGGCCGCTGAAACGGCTTCCTTTACTTTCACCAGAGGATTGAGTGATATTCTCACCGATGAGGTCAAAAGCCTAACAGACAGCAGAGACGGGCTCATTTCTCTTCGGCAGGAAACGTACCGCAACAGCGTGAATCGTGCAAATGAGCGTATTGCTACGCTTGAATCACGTATTGAGAGTTATCGGGAGCGCCTGGTACAGGAGTTCAGTCATATGGAGCAGATGATGACCGAGCTCCAGTCACAAAGCAGTAATATGCTCAGTGCACTGGGATACGGTGCATAGGAGTGGTTCTTTCAAAGGAGGGTCCAGTGAAAAAAGGATATGCAGCTTACCGGACGGTTAATGTCGACACCGCGGATCAGGGGAAGCTGATTCTCATTGCGTATGACGTGGCGATTAAAAACTGCAAGCAGTCGATAAAACTGTTTGACAGCCGGGGGGAAATCGAAAAGCGGACTCGTCACATATTCAAGGCGCAGGATGCAATTTCCGAATTGATGAGTGCGTTGAATATGGAAACGGGAGAAATATCCCGGAATCTCTACAAACTTTATGAATATATCATGCACAACCTTGTGCAGGCGAATGTCAAATCGGAGAAGCATTTTGTGTCTGAAGCATTGAAGCATCTGACAATGCTTCGGGATGCCTGGAACGAAGCGATCTTTTCGATCAAGAAATCATCGGATGACCAGAGAGGAAATGATGCTTCCACCCAGGAAAGCTTTGCAGTGACGGGATGATCTATGGATAAAGAAAAAGTACGGTCTGCTCTTTCGGAGTTGTGTGGAATGCTGGTATCGATACGGAAACTGATGGACCGGCTGGGCCCGGTGCCGGTGCCTGAAGAGCTTGAGCGGGCACTCCATTCACGGCGGATTATTCTAGAAAGCATTTCTTCACATATATCGCTTCTCGACCACCTCGATCTTGCATGGCGGGAAAAGATTTCAGAATATCCCGATCTTGCCGAGCTTGGCAGGAAATTTCAATTTCTTGCAGAAAAAACAGCGGAGAACGATGCCGTGCTTGTCTCCGGAATCAGAAAAAGAATGTCGTCGATACAAGAGGAGCTGAAAAATATAACGGTATCGTCGAATGCAGCAGTCAGCTATGCAGCTCACAGCATGCTGTAGTTACCGGAAAAACGTATTATACAGGGCCTTCACAGCTCTTTTCTCATCCGATGCATCGATACCGAAGATCATGCTGATTTCCGAACTTCCCTGGTTCGCCATTTTGATGTTAACATTTGCGTCAGCAAGTGCATGGGCAGTCTGTGCCAGTACGCCTATTTTGTGAAGAAGTCCTTCTCCGACAACGGCAATCAGCGAGATTCCGAACTCAGTCTTGATTTCATCGGGCTGCAATGACTCTTCTATTCTGCGAATGATCGTATTCACGATTTCCGGGGTCAATTGGGCCTGGGCGAGGATCACCGAAATATTATCCACACCCGAAGGGCAGTGTTCATAGGAGAGGCTCATTTCTTCGAATATTGAAAGAAGCCGTCGTCCGAACCCTTTTTCGCGATTCATCAGGAATTTCTGAAGGTTGAAAGAGGCATAGCCGCCACCGCTGGCAATACCGACAATATCCCGCTCTGAGGGAAGGCGGCGGGAGGCGATCAGCGTTCCGGGATTATCCGGATTGAACGTATTACGAAGGCGGATAGGAATTTTTTTGTCCATGGCCGGGCGGACCGCTTCTTCGTGAAATACGTTGAACCCGATATAGGAAAGCTCCCGCATCTCCTTGTACGTGAGCGCACTGATTTGCATGGGAGAATCGACAATTTTCGGGTTCGTGCAGTAAATGCCGTCGACATCGGTCCAGTTTTCATACTCGACAGCGTTGAGGGCATCAGAAAGAATGGCGCCGGTCAGGTCGGAGCCCCCGCGGCTGAATGTGGCGATATCACCGGATTTCGTAATGCCATAAAAACCGGGGAAAACCACAATTGTATCAGAGCAGGTTTGCTTAAGCGATGCAAGATTGAGCGAGCTTTCCGGCAGCGGTTGTGCATCGCCGAATGTATCGGTGACAAACAGGCCCCCATCTCCGGGAGAAATATAGCGCGCGGTCATTCCCTCTGCGGAAAGATAGTGCGCAAACAGCCGGGCATTGAGGTCTTCTCCCGCAGCAACCACCCAATCGCGATATTTATCCCGGTTTTCCCGGGGAAAACTGAGCCGCTCATCAAGATCAGACAGAACATTTTCACACGTGTCTCCGGAAACGCCGAGTGAAATATAAATATCGCGGTAGCGCTGTTTTACCTGCTCGATTTCACCGGAGCAATTTCTGTTGTCAAGCGACTTTTTAACGATGGCAATAAGCAGGTCGGTAACTTTGATAGTAATGCCGGGGGCTTTTCCCGGAGCGGAAAGCACAATGCACCGGCGGGCAGGGTTTTGTTTCAGAAGTGAGGCGGCCTGTTGAATTCCTCCGGTCGTCGCCAGTGAACTTCCGCCAAATTTGCAGACAATACATTCCATTGGTGTCTTTTTCCTCCTACCTGGTGTGCTGGAGTGTTAGAATACATTTCAGACCGGATAAAATAATAGATGGCCGGGTTTGCTCTCTGCGGTTCCTTGAAAATACAGATTTTGAGGCCGGAGGGCTGTATTCATGAAGCGATTAATATATATTTAACACTAGCCGTTTCTCCGTGGAAATAAGCTTTTTTTTCATTACGCTGTTGACTGAGACAAAGGGTTTTTTATATCTTGAATTTTCCGTATTAAAGCCAAAAGCAGATACCAGCAAAACATCATGCGGCAATCAGCACTGGAAACCAGCCGATTTCTCTCCGAAGAAAGCTCGCTTGCGTTATATCTCCGGGAAATCAGCCGCACGAAAACCCTGACACGTGAAGAAGAAACCGAACTGGCTGTTCGTATAAAAAAAGGAGATCGCAAAGCCCTTGAAAAACTGGTCGGAGCAAACCTGAGATTTGTTGTCAGTGTATGCCGCAATTACCAGAACCAGGGACTGCCGTTGAGCGATCTTATCAATGAGGGCAATCTCGGCCTTATTCGTGCTGCCAGACGTTTTGATGAAAAAAAGAATTTCAAATTCATTTCATATGCTGTCTGGTGGATCCGTCAGTCGATCCTGCAGGCCCTTGCAGAGCAATCCCGCATAATCAAGCTTCCCCTCAACCGGGTGGGGACAATTCATAAAATCGGAAAAGCCCGAAGCAGGCTCGAACAGAAATACCGTCGAATGCCCAATATTGAAGAAATCGCCCGGGAACTCAATATAGATGAAGATGAAGTGAGTGAGTCAATAAAAATCGGCAACAATCATGCATCGCTCGATGCACCGCTTCGCCAGGGTGAAGATTCAAAATTGATGGATGTTATCCAGAATTCCGATCAAGGGCAACCGGATGAGGGTGTTGTCGACATTTCTCTTCAGGAAGAAATAAACAGAACGCTGGATACACTAACCGAGCGTGAAAAAGAGGTTGTGCGGCTGTATTTCGGAATCGGCGAGGATACTGCTCACACGCTTGAAGAAATCGGAGAGATGTTTGCCCTTACCCGCGAAAGGGTCAGGCAAATTAAAGAAAAAGCTATCCGTCGCCTGAAACATGCTTCACGAAGCGATCGCCTTCGAATGTACCGCTAATTACCCCTTCAAAAAAAAGAGGAGCCTCTAAAGCCACCTCTTCAGTATAATCGAAAAACAGAAAGAATATGTTTGCTACTCAAGTCCTGTTATGCCAAGATCGCCGATCATTTTTTCAGCAAGCTTGTCCTGAATCTCAGGCCTGTCGTAGTAGCCTTCCTTAACCCTCTTAATCGCCAGATTCACTTTATCCTGCCGGATTTCAGGTGATTGGAGAGCATGAGCCGCAGCAGATTCAGCCTGAGATTTCACGGAGGAAAGCCGGTGAGCATCGGATGATAAATCGGATGTGTCGATGCTCAGTGAGTTGGAGCGCTCAGCAGGCCGGCTCTGTTTCTCAAGGGATTTTACCTTGCGAAATTCGGCATTAAAAGGCTCCATTGCTGCTGGTATACGCATATTGATCACCACCTTTCCTTACATCATGTAAGGCATCTATTCGTTATATCGACAGGTTCAGGCAAAAACTTTAGTCCTTTTATTAATATTTTAAAATAAATTTCGAAAAATTTCAATGAAGAATTCTGCTGATACTGCAAATATGGCCTTTGAAGCTATTTTCAGCCAATCGTGCCTATCATTTCAAACATCGGCATATACATTGCAATGAGAATACCTCCGATAATAACGCCCATAACAACGATCATTATTGGTTCGAGCATGGATGTAAGCGCATCAACCGCAGCATCAACCTCTTCCTGGTAAAACTGCGATACTTTTGAAAGCATTCCTGAAAGATCGCCGGTTTTTTCGCCCACTGAAATCATGTGGATAACCATTGGAGGAAAAATGCCTGTTTCTTTGAGCGGTTCGGCAATTGTCAGACCACCGGTGATTTTCTCGAGTGTCCGGAACAGGCCTTTTTCCAGCACGGCATTTCCTGCTGTTTTTGCCGTGATTGAGAGCGCATCAAGGATTGTCACTCCGCTTGAGAGCAGGGTCGAGAGGGTTTGCGAAAAGCGGCTGACAGCTCCTTTACGCTCAAGATTACCGAGGATAGGAATGTTCAGCTTAAGCCAGTCGAGGTTGTATTTGCCTTTCTCGGTTTTGTAATATGTCATCAGGCCGACTATCAGGGCGATAATAGCCACAATGATAAAAATGATGTTGTTGCGCAAAAAACCCGAAAGGCTCATTACAATCCGGGTCGGCAATGGTAGTTCACCCCCGACACTTTCAAACATCTGTGCAAAGGTCGGGACAACAAAGGTCAGCATTATGGCAACGACAAGCACGGCAACTACCGACAGGATGATCGGGTAATTGAGGGCACCCTGTATTTTCCGGCGCAATGCATATGCTTTTTCCTGATAATCGGCGAGCCGGGCCAGGATTACGTCGAGGTTTCCGGATGTTTCTCCGGCAGCGATCATATTGCAGAAGAGCGGGTTAAATATTTTCGGGTGTTTAGACAAAGAATCCGCAAGGGTATTACCGCTCTGGATATCTCCAGAAATTTGCTGGATGGTTTTTGCAAGAGTTTTGTTTTCTGTTTGCTGGGCAAGAATATCCAGGCACTGGACCAGCGGCAATCCGGCAGAGGCCATTGCAGCGAACTGGCGTGAAAACCTGCTGAGGTCCTGCAGCTTGACCCCGCCGCCCATGATATTTATATCAAGCGATATCGGTTTTCCTTTTACCGACAAGGGTCTGAGTTTTTTCTTTCTGAGAAGACTCAGCACCTCGTTTTTGTTGCGAGCCTGAATTTCCCCCTTAACCTGTTTTCCGCCGGGGGTTACTCCTACATAAAGGTACGTTGCCATAAAACAGAGTACTCCGTTGTGTTTTACCGCTACATGAGTAATTTCTGCAATCCATCAGGGTCCGGGCTTTTCCCGAGAGCATCGGACATGGTAATTTGCCGTCGCTTATACAGGCCTGCCAGGGATGCGTTCATTGTTTGCATGCCGTACTGTTGTCCAATTTCGATGATCCCCTGGAGCTGGTGTATCTTATCATCACGGATAAGCTGCCGTACCGCGGTATTGGCGATCAGGATTTCACATGCCATGATTCTTCCTCCGCCCACTCGCGGAAGAAGTGACTGGCAGACAACGATTTCAAGAACCATCGAAAGCTGGGCACGGACAATAGCTTTCTGGGCCGAAGGGAATACGTCGACAATCCTGTTAATTGTCTGCGCAGCGGAATTTGTATGTAGAGTAGCCAGGGTAAGGTGGCCTGTTTCAGCAATTGAGAGCGCGGCCTGGATCGTTTCCAGATCGCGCATTTCGCCGATAAGAACAAAATCGGGGTCCTGTCGAAGCGCTACTCTGAGCGCACTGGCGAACGAATCGGTGTCCTGTCGCACTTCGCGTTGATTGATAATGCATTTTTTATGCGGGTGTACAAATTCTATAGGGTCTTCCACCGTGAGAATATGGCCGTTGCGTTCACTGTTGATTTTGTCTATGAGCGCGGCAAGCGTTGTGCTTTTGCCGCTTCCGGTAGGCCCGGTTATAAGTATCAGTCCATTGGGTTTTTCGGCAACTTTGCTCAATACTGGTGGAAGTCCCAGTGTTTCAAGCGAAAGGATTTTAAAAGGAATCTGGCGTATTGCACACGCAGTGCAGCCCCGCTGCTGGAAAACATTAGCGCGAAAACGGCAGAGGTTCTGCACACCAAATGAAAAATCGACTTCGCGGTTCTGCTCAAACAGCTTTCTTTGCTGCTCATTCATAATACTGTACGCCAGTTTGAGCACCTGGTCGGGAGACAGACTTTCCGCACCTTTGGGAACAAGCTTGCCGTCAATGCGGTATAGCGGCGGAGCCCCTGCTGTCAAATGCAAATCAGAGGCGTTTAAATCGAGTACTTGAGAAAGTAATTCCTGTATTGATACCATACCTATGAAACTACTTGTTGAGTTTATGAATAATCAATGTTATCATCTCTTTAACCGTTAATAATTTATTTTCTGAAAAATGTACCTGTCCCGCATTATTTTTCAATCGCCGTCAGCATCTCTTCCAGGGTGGTGGTCCCGGAAACAAGCTTTTCCAGCGCGCAGTCTTTCAGTGTTTTCATCCCTTCTTTAATTGCCAGGTCATTCAGCTCGGTTGGCGGGGCGCGGTTGATAATCAGGTCCTGCATCCCCCTGCTGATGGGCAATACTTCATACAGCCCGCACCGTCCGCGGAAACCGGTCCCGTTGCACAGCGGGCATCCTTTCCCGGAATACAGAGAAATAGACTTTGCTTTTTCGGGAGTGATACCTAAAATGCCGGCAATTTCTTCATGATTTGTGTCAACCGGTTGCTTGCAATCCGGGCAAATCCTTCGGAGAAGCCGCTGGGCAATCACGATTTTCACCGACGACGCCACCAGAAAGGGTTCCGCCCCCATGTCAATAAGCCGGGCGATTGTCGATGCCGAGTTGTTGGTATGCAGTGTGCTGAATACGAGATGCCCCGTCAGGGCGGCCTTAATCGCAATTTCAGCGGTTTCACCGTCTCTGATCTCACCAACCATGATTATATCGGGATCCTGCCGGAGAAATGCGCGAAGCGAAGATGCAAACGACAAGCCTATATCTGTGTTGACATTTACCTGGTTGATACCGTCGATATTGTATTCGACAGGGTCCTCAACGGTCATTATATTGACGTCGGGTTCATTGCGCATGCTGAGTGCGGAATAAAGC
>WJKA01000671.1 GCA_014729375.1 Chitinivibrionales bacterium | reverse complement strand
GGCATATGATCCCGCTGGGTATTCAACAGGATTCGGGGAGGCGAAAATACTGACGGTACAGGGTGATGCAACGCGTGTTCCTGCTCCGGTTTTTTCTGCAGCAAACGGTCCCGGATTGGCTGCGCTTCGGATATATGATATGCGGGGGATTTGCAGGGCCCGCGGCAATATTGCCGTAGATCAAGCACTGTCGCCGGGGACTGTCCGGGCCGCCATGCGCCGGAATTCGATTTATTTGCCTGATGGTTTTTACGTGTGCGCCATTACCATGCCTGACGGCCGGATTGTTACGTTTTTCCGTTCTGAATTTCCCGGACCGGATTAAAAAGCATGTTATTTGCGGTAAACAGAGCACTGGTTTTTATTCCTGCACCTGTTTTTGCCTTATAATCCAATCTCGAACTATTTTTCTGATTAATGAAGATAATTGCAAAGAACCGCAAAGCATATCACGACTATGAAATCCTGGAAAAATGCGAAGCGGGAATCGAATTGATAGGTTCGGAAGTAAAGTCGATTCGAGCCGGGAAAATCAATCTCTCCGACAGCTATGCAACCTGCAGCAGCGGCGAGATTCTGATTAATCATTTGCACATAAGTCCGTATGAACAGATCAATACTTTTTCTCCTCCCGACCCATACCGCAAGCGGAGGCTGTTGCTTCACAAAAAGCAAATATTTCATTTGTGCAGCGAAGTTGAACGGAAACACCTGACCCTTGTCCCTTTATCGGTCTATTTTGCAAAACAGTGGGTCAAGCTGGAAATCGGTTTATGCCGGGGGAGAAAGAAATACGACAAGCGCGATAAGATCGCCGAAAAGGAATCAAAAAAGAAAATTGCATCGCTTTTGAACCGGCGACGACGGTAAGTGTACTGGAAATATGCTGCATGCTTTAAAATGGAGATCAATCGGAAGCGGCTGCTGCGTCCTGCTTTTTGTGCTGAGCATTGAAGCGGACTCACGCTGCATGGTTGATACGCTTGCGTATTTCACGCGGGCGGATACCATGATTAGGAACCGGAATGTTCTGATTTCTGCAGAAACGGTGAGCAGTGCGCTTGGCTGTGCAAACAGGTGGGACAGCGTTGCGATGAAGCTTACCTGCGTTTCTGATGACCATGGTTTTGTTTTTTCTCCGGGCAACCCGTTTTACCTTTTCGACACTATGGCATGTCAACTTCCGGTAGCTCCGTTCCGCCATGAGAACCGGCTGTGGTTACCGTTTGAGCTGTGCATTGATGTTTTTAATTCTCTGAGCAGCGACTCGCTTTTTTGGGACCCTGAGACGCTTGCGCTTATGGCCTGCGTACAACCGCTGGAAACGGGGGCAAATGACGGTCCCCTGAAAAAAAGCACAGCCGCCCCGCCAGATATCGGAACACCTCCGCATGCAGCCCGACCGGAAAAGGCCGGACCGCTGGCTGGTGAAAAATCGAAAATCCAGGGCCAACCAATCCGGACTATCGTGATCGATCCCGGTCATGGGGGCAAGGACCCCGGCGCGATCGGCCCCGGGGGAACGTATGAAAAAGACGTTGTGCTGCCTATTGCTCTTGCGCTCAGGGATATTCTCAAAGAAAAGACCTCGATGAATGTCTACATGACCCGGGAGACGGATACGTTCATTCCGCTCAGAGAACGAACAGAATTTGCAAACAAGAAAAAAGCCGATTTGTTTCTCAGTATACATGCAAACAGTATCGGAGGATCAAAAAAGAGAAAAAATACAGTCAGAGGGTACAAAATCTATTTTCTATCGGAGGCAAAGAACGAAGAAGACAAGATGGTAGCCATGAGGGAAAATTCGGTGATTGAGTTTGAGGAGGATGTTGATAAAGGCGACTATCTTCAGAATATCCTCATCGATCTGGCCGGAAATGAGTATCAGAGTGAAAGTCAGGATTTGTCGATCATGATTGCGGAGACGTTCGGTGAATCGGTAACAAAGGTGGGAAAACTCCATCGGGGGGTAGGGCAGGCGCCTTTCTGGGTTCTCAATGGAGCGTTTATGCCGTCGGTCCTGGTGGAAACGGCCTTTATTTCCAATCCCAAAGAGGAAAAAGTGCTTAAAAACCGTTCGTTTCAGAAAGAAATTGCACTGGCTGTTTATAATGCAATAATGCTTTTTAAAAAGAAATACGAGGTAGAACTGTGAGTGATTCCCGTCCAATCGGCATATTTGATTCGGGCCTTGGCGGATTGACTGTTGCAAAAGAGATTTTTCGTATCATGCCGCGGGAAAAAATCCTTTACCTTGGCGATACCGCCCGGTTCCCGTATGGTGGACGGTCGCCGGAAACCATCGGAACGTTTGCCGAACAGATCGCCCGTTTTTTGATACCCCGCGATATCAAGCTTCTGATTGTTGCCTGCAATACCGCCTCATCGGTCGGACTTGAACGGGTCCAGAAGATCAATCACAGTATGCCGGTAATTGGTGTAGTGTTGCCGGGAGCAAAAGCATCGGTTATGCGTACTGCTGAAAAGAAAATCGGCATTATAGGGACAAAGGCCACAATCAATGCCGGCGCCTATACCAGGGCCATTGCAGATATTGATGCATCGATCAAGACGTATGGAAAGCCTTGCCCGCTGTTTGCCCCGCTTGTTGAGGAAGGATTGTTCGACAGTGATATTGCCCGGCTTGTTGCGCAGCGGTATTTATATCCGCTGGTTGACATAGGAATAGATTGCCTGGTTTTGGGATGTACGCATTACCCCTTGCTGTATGAGGTTATTCAGGAAACAGTCGGCGCAAGCATACAGTTGATTGACAGCGCACTCTGGACAGCAAAAGAAGCACAGGATATTTTACTTGCACTTGATGTTCTGGCGCCGGGGTCTGAAAGCGAGGGGATTGCAAACAGTGCATTTTATGCTACCGATTTAAGCCCGGATTTTGAAAAAAGCGCCGAGTTGTTTATGGGAAAAAAAATACCGGAAGTTGAAATGATATCACTGGATGAGCTTGTTGCATGTGTGAAGGAATAAAAATATGGAATATCCCGGCACTATACCGGGGAAACGCACGGGTACAGCATTTTCCATTTATTATTCCAGCACTTCAGTGCTGAAATACCCCGTTTTTCACAAGAAAGTGAGGATTTATGTCCGGACATTCGAAATGGGCCACGATTAAGCGGCAGAAAGGCAAGGCCGATGCTGCGCGGGGCAAGATTTTCAATCGTTTGATACGGGAAATTTCAATTGCTGCACGGATCGGCGGTGGAGATGCAAATGCGAATCCGCGCCTTCGCTCCGCAGTCACCAGTGCCCGGGCACAGAATATGCCCAATAAAAATATTGAAAATGCAATTCTGAAAGGCACGGGGCAGCTTGAGGGTGTCAGTTATGAAGAAGTAACATTTGAGGGATATGGTCCCGGTGGTGTGGCGATCCTTATCGAGGCCATGACTGATAATAAGAACCGGACGGTGGCTGAGGTCCGTCACGTGCTCACCAAGGCCGGAGGAAAACTCGGCACTGCAAATTCGGTAAACTGGATGTTTAAATCGGTTGGAATAATTCGCATACCAAAAGACAGTATTGATGAAGATTCTTTGATGGAGGTTGCACTGGAGGCCGGTGCTGAAGACATTGCCGGTGAAGATTATAGTTTTGAGGTGACCACGTCAATGGATACATTTGAGCAGGTCCGGTCGGCCCTGGAAAATGCCGGCGTGCAAATGGAATCTGCGGAAATGACCAAAATTCCGGAAAATACCGTACAGATTGAAGGCGAGACTGCCGGGAAAGTTTTGAAGCTTATCGATGCGCTTGATGACCTTGATGATACTCAGAATGTCTATGCGAATTTTGATATCAGTGATGAAGAAATGAATAAACTGGGATAGCAATGGTGCTCTTTGGTATCGACCCCGGGACCGCGGCAACGGGTTATGGAGTCATATCCGCGGTGAACAACACCATATCCTGGGTTGATTCCGGGGTGATTCGCACCAGAGGTGATGCGAACCTTGCTGAAAAGCTTGTTGAAATATATGAAAAGGTGCGTGCCGGAATACTGAAACACTGCCCCGACCGGGTATGTGTTGAGCAGGCGTTTTACGGTAAGAATGTTCACACAACGCTTCTTCTGGGGCATGCGCGCGGGGTTGTGTTGCTTGCGGCAAAACAGGCAAATGTGGAAATAGTTGAATATTCTCCGCGGGAGATTAAAAAGGCGGTTGTGGGCAAAGGCAATGCGCAGAAAGATCAGGTTGCATATATGATAAAAACACTGGTTTCTCCGCCAACCGAGCATACTGCAAGCGATGCCTACGATGCATTGGCTGCGGCGTTGTGCGGGTATTTCAACTATAATTCAATGAAAATCAGGGGGATAAAGTAATGGGGTAGTGGAGAAAGGGGGAATGCAGACTGACGGTTGATTCTCGCCACTCCAGTACGCTTCGATACGCCCGGTGTATCGTTCCATTACTCCGGATCGGAAAAAAACATGATCGATTATATCAAAGGAATGCTGGCGGAAAAATCCACCGCCGACATAACGGTCGAGGCCCAGGGGGTGGGCTATGCGGTGTCTATTCCTTTGTCAACCTACGAAAAATTGCCGGCGGCCGGTTATGAGATAAAAATTCTGACACATCATTATGTGCGTGAAGACATGCAGAAGCTGTTCGGTTTTGCTACAAAAGAAGAGCGGGATGTTTTCCGGTGTTGTATCGGGATCAGTAGTATCGGACCGAAAGTGGCACTTGCTATTTTGTCGGGGATTTCAGTGGAGGACCTGATCTGTTCGGTTAATCTGTCGGACCCGTCGAGGCTGAAATCAATCAGCGGAGTCGGTCCGAAAACCGCACAGCGGATTGTCATGGAACTGAAAGGAAAACTCGGCCCGGTGCCTGCTCCCGTGCGTGAAAAGGACACGCAGGCAGCAACCGGTCAGCAGGGAGCGGACCTCAAAATCCGCAATGAGGCGTATGAAGCCATGGTATCGCTGGGGTATGCCGATAAGCAGGTGCAGAATGCAATTGCCAGGGTCGAGAAGGTGATCGATACGTCACTGCCGGTTGAAGAATGGATCAAGAAAGCTTTGCAGGTCATATGAGGGAGAAGTGGAGAATTGGAGTGTCCGTCTTCGCTTACAGGCTTAAGCCTTTGTCTTCAACTTGAGCCTGTGCAGAGAGCGTCGGCTTCACTAGTCGGCTCTACAAGTCGGCGTGACAGGATGGAGTAGTCGGTGCCAATCTGCAATTTCCGGTATTCCGGTATGTCACTGCTGGATCTGATTATTAACTATGAAAAACGGCGAAGAAAGAATTAGTACCGGTAAAACCCGCGAGGGTGAGGATGAGTTTGATGCTTCTCTTCGTCCTCACACGTTTGAAGAGTTTGTCGGGCAGGAATCCCTTAAAGAGAATTTGCGGATATTTGTAGCTGCGGCAAAGAAACGGGGTGAGGCCCTCGATCATGTGCTTCTGTGTGGACCGCCGGGCCTGGGAAAAACAACACTGGCCAGAATCCTCGCGGGTGAAATTGGTGTTTCGATTGTGGCAACGTCCGGACCCGTACTTGAAAAGAAAGGCGATCTCGCCGGTAATCTGACCAATATGCAGGAGCGGGAAATACTTTTTATCGATGAGGTCCACCGGTTGAACAGGGTAGTGGAGGAATCGCTGTACCCGGCCATGGAGGATTTTATTTTTGATATTACCATTGGTGAAGGGCCTGCCGCGCGATCGGTGCAGTTGCCGCTGAAAAAATTTACTCTGGTCGGTGCAACCACGCGGGCGGGGATGATCACATCGCCCATGCGCGGCCGGTTCGGGTATGTCGGGCGGCTCGATTATTATACACCAGGAGACCTTGAAATTATAGCACTCCGTTCGGCAAAAATCCTGGGCGTTGAGTGCGACAAGCGCGCTGCGCTTGAGCTGGGAAAGCGTGCGCGCGGTACTCCGCGAATTGTTAACCGGTTGCTCAGGCGGTGCCGTGACGTAGCTGATGTCAAGCATTCGGGGAAAATCAATCCGGACGTTGTCAGGCAAACACTGGCCATGCTCGGTGTTGATGACGAAGGGCTTGATGAAATGGACCGCCGGATTCTCAAGTCCATGATCGAAAATTACCGGGGCGGGCCGGTTGGACTGACCACAATCGCTGTTGTGGTCGGCGAAGAACCGGATACCATTGAGGAAGTTTACGAACCGTTTTTGATACAGTCCGGATTCCTCAAAAGGACCCCGCGCGGGAGAATGGTAACCGAAAAAGCGTATAAATATTTTAATATTGTGCCGGGAAAGAGAAACAACGGACAGCAGGAACTGTTATAGCATGGATCAAAGCAGTCCAAAATAGATTGAAATCTCTGAAAATTTATGAATTAATCTGCTAGTGTACTGTATCGCAGCGTATAATCCCGGTGAAGTGACCTGCGCAAAAATAAATCTGCTTCCCGGCGACATGCCGGGCGGAAGTTTTTTTCGGCAAAATACCCGGACTTTTACGTATCACAAACAATTGTTCCGAAACCGGCTCGACTACTATGGCAACACTTCATCTTGTAGCAACTCCGATCGGGAATATGAAAGATATAACTCATCGTGCACTTGGAATTCTCGCTGAAGTATCCGTGGTTGCCTGTGAGGACACCCGGAAAACCAGGTATGTTTACGAGCGGTATTCTCTTTCGC
>WJKA01000670.1 GCA_014729375.1 Chitinivibrionales bacterium | reverse complement strand
GATATCAGAATAGGCGAAAAAGCAAGCCTTATGGTTTCATATTACTATCGCTACTGGCATCCCGTGCATTACAAATACGTCCGTGATCTCCCCCTGGAGAGTGCTGATTACTGGGAATCATATCGAAGCCACGCCATTCTGGTCGGGATAGCGTGGGATGAGGGGTGAAAGAGAAACACTGAGTTGGATTTAATTTGAAAATAATTGGTATTGTATAGTATAATCTAAAATTGAAACAGGCTGCAATTAAGTTCTCGCAACGAATATTCGAATATGTTTCCCCGGAATATTACAAAAAACCAGTCAAAAGACACCGGTATGGCCATGGTGCTTATATCGATGCTTCTTTTTGTGGGATTTCATCATATTCATTTTGTTTATAGTGCAATCGGTTTATTGATTATCACCATGGTATGGCCGGTTTTTTTCAGGCCCCTTGGATATTTGTGGTTCGGGATGTCGATAATTCTTGGCACTATTGTTTCGAAAATTATACTTACTGCCATTTTTTATGGTCTGGTAACGCCGCTTGGAGTAATTAAAAGAATGACTGGAAGTGAGCCGCTACAGCTCAAGAAGTGGAAAAAGCAAAATTCTTCGTACTTTCATACTCGTGAAATTACATTCTCGAAAAAAGATATTGAAAAACCATATTAAATCAAGGAAATACAATGGATTTTTTCAAGGATTTATGGGGCTTTCTTGCTCAACGGAAAAAGTTTTGGCTGCTTCCAATTATTCTCGTCCTGCTTTTATTCGGTGTTCTTATAGTTTTCACCAGCGGAACCGCAATAGCACCATTTATTTACACAATTTTTTAGAAGTAAAACACTGATAGGCCGACTGCGTAATACCCATTTTCAGGTTTTCAATTCTGTGCAGGGGAGGATACTACGGAAGCAATTTTAGGGATTTCCGCCTATTATCATGATAGTGCAGCTGCACTAATAGTTGATGGACAAATTTTAGCCGCTGCTCAAGAAGAACGTTTCAGTAGAAAAAAGCACGATTCTTCGTTTCCTCACCACGCAGTCCGTTATGTTCTTCAGGAGGCCGGCCTTGCTCTTGGCGATGTTCATACGATTGCCTTTTATGATAAGCCATTTATTAAATTCGAGCGATTACTCGAGACCTATTATTCTTTTGCTCCCCAGGGACTGATCAGTTTTTGTTCGGCCATTCCGGCCTGGATAAAAGAAAAGCTTTTTATGAAAAAGCTTTTACGAGAAGAACTTGCCGCACTTGGAGCATCGACGGCGCACCTTGTATTTCCGGAGCATCACCTTTCCCATGCCGGGAGCGCTTTTTTCCCTTCACCATTTAGTGAGGCGGCGATTTTGACTGTAGATGGCGTCGGGGAATGGGCAACGACGACAATCGGTCACGGAAAAGAAAACTCAATTTCATTATGTCGAGAACTCCATTTTCCTCATTCAATTGGTCTGCTTTATTCGGCGTTTACCTATTATTGTGGTTTTAAAGTTAACAGTGGCGAATACAAGCTTATGGGTTTAGCACCCTACGGTAGTAATCGTTCACCAGGCGTTCAGGCTATTAAGCGGCGTATTTATGAAGAACTGGTGGATGTGCGTACTGACGGATCGCTACTTCTTAACATGAAATATTTTGCATTTGCTACCGGGCTCAGGATGGTACATGAAAAACGATGGCAGACACTTTTCGGTTTTCCTCGTCGCAAGCCTGAAGGATCTCTTACTCAGGAGTATATCGACATGGCGGCGGCGATTCAGGAGGTGACGGAAGAAATTGTTTTACGTCTGGCGCACACGGCAAAATGTTTGACCGGCAGCAACTATCTGGTCATGGCCGGGGGGGTTGCGCTCAACTGTGTTGCAAACGGAAAGCTTGTACGTGAAAAAGTATTTAATGACGTCTGGATTCAGCCGGCGGCCGGCGCCGCGGGGGGGGCTCTTGGAGCTGCTCTCTGCGCCCTGCACATCGGCAAAAATGCTCCCCGGCACAAAACGTCGAAATGTGATTTAATGCATGGTGCTTACCTGGGGCCGGAATTTCTTTCCAAAGATATTATTAAATCAGCACGGCGTATGAATGCAAAATATCATGTTTATTCTTCTGAGGAAGAACTCGTTCAAAGGGCTGCCGAGCTACTTGCCGGAGGTAATGTGGTTGGCTGGTTTCAAGGAAAGATGGAATTTGGTCCCAGGGCGTTGGGTAATCGAAGTATTCTTGGAGATCCTCGTAATCCTGCAATGCAAAAAAAGATGAATGTAAAAATCAAATATCGGGAAAGTTTTCGCCCCTTTGCCCCAAGCGTCCTGGAAGAAGACATTGCCGAATATTTTAATCTCGACCGTCCTTCACCATATATGCTGCTGGTTGCGCCACTCAATGAAAACCATCGGGCAACTCTTCCGGAAAACTACTATGAACTCGATTATATGCAACGGCTCTATGTTGTTCGTTCCGATGTGCCGGCAATTACGCATGTTGACTTTTCGGCGCGGGTGCAAAGTGTCAACAAGTCAACAAATCAGCTCTATTGGAAACTAATTAGCGAGTTCAAAAAAATTACAGGCATTGGGCTGCTCGTTAATACCAGCTTTAACGTACGTGGTGAGCCAATTG
>WJKA01000669.1 GCA_014729375.1 Chitinivibrionales bacterium | reverse complement strand
TTTTCTTAGTGGTAATCCATTTAGTGCATACAATGAAGCAAAATGATTAAATGCATCACGAACAATAATTATATCATATCTATAACTTGTATTTTCAAATAAAAAGTCTTTTTGTATTTCTTCTAAGAATCTATTCTCATAGCCATAAACAATCCAACTTTCGCTTTTATTCGGTTTATTTAATAATTGTTTATCTAATACTTTATTCCAATGTTCTATTACATTAGAGCCAAAGCCACAATTATTTCTTTCTCTAAAATTTTCTTCAAATAAAGATAATCGCTTATGTGGAACTAAATCATAAATACGGCCATCAAAATTATCTATATTTCTTTTAATGCTATCCTTAGTAGGTATATTATTAAGAAAACAGATTTTACCATCTAGTTTGTTTATTAAAGGAAGCAAAATTCCATGACTTCCGCTTCTGCCAATAGTGGATATTCTAATACTGGATTTCATATATGCCCTTTCAAAATGAATCTGTTAAACTTAATGCATTGTTTACTGCCTCATCGGCACTCCAATAACTATAATTGCCTAAACGACCACAAACATATAGATTTTTTGTATTATTTACAATATCTAGATATTTATTTTTTCTTTCTTTATTTTCCTTATCATCAACACAATAAGCAGGGAATCCATTATTTCCAGGAAATTCATAAGTAAGAACAGTTCCTTTAGTTTTCTGATTGGTTAGATGTTTAGATTCTGAAACTCTAGTAAAATCAAAATCTTTTGGGTAATTTATTACACCAGTAGATTGCTTATATTCATCAGTGAAATACCTATGTTTAAAATTTATATGCCTATAATCTAATTTACCAAATCTATAATTAAATAATTTATCAACACAACCAGTAAATATTAAATTTTTATAGGCAATGTTAGGTAAATTAAAATAATCAACCCCCAACATTATATTTATATTATGACTATCAACCATATTACTAAATAATTTAGAAAATCCACACATAGGCACTGCTTGATATTTTGCTGTATAATATCTATCATCATAATTAGCCCTAAAAGGAACAACTCTATGCATTAGGCTCTTATCAATATTTATCCAAGGTTTGCCCCACTGTTTTTCTGAATAAGGAACAAATACATTTTCTTTTATATAACTACCTAATTTATTTAATTGAGAATAAGATGAATCAAATAATTCTTTAAAAGTATAATTCTTATCATAATATATTGCTTGTTTTATGCTGTCTGAAAAATGTTTAGGAAATGTATATTCCACAGATTTCAAATTAAATGGAATAGGAACATATTTTCCTTCTATATAGCCTAAGACATTTGCATGATAATAAAACCAATTTGTAAATTTAGACAAATAATTCCAAACTTTATTATTATTTGTATGAATTATATGAGGCCCAAATCTTTGAACTAATATATTGTTTTCATCATATTCATCATAACATAGACCACCAACATACTTGTTTTTATCCACCAACAATACTTTGTAATTTTTAGATGTTAATCTCTCAGCACAAGTACAGCCGGAAATTCCAGCGCCAACAATTATAAAATCGTAATCTACCAAGTTTCCCCCAAAATTGCTCTTTTACATAGAGATTCTAGTATATCCACTTTAGGTTCTACTTTTACCTTTTCTAATGCTAATTTTCTTATCAGTTCTCTATCTAGCATTCCTGCCTTCCAAATTAAAGATGATATTTCTTCTACATTGTCAGAAATATATCCCGTAACTCCAGGCAGAATAAATTCAACATGTCCGCCTGAAGATGTTGCAACTACAGGTGTCCCACAAACTTGTGCTTCAATTGGTACTAATGAATATGCATCACTTAATACAGGACAATGCAATAATACAATAGCATCACCATATAATTTTTCTTTTTCTTCACCATCTTCTATTCTACCTACATGTTCAATATTAGGTAAATTACACCATTGTTTTAAATAATTTATATCTTTTATATTTCCTGCTATTTTAAGACCAATTCCAGCATTATACGCAGCATTAGCAGCAATATGTATTCCTTTGCTTTTCTTTGCTATACCTACTACAAGGGCATAGTCACCATTGCCATCACCTAAAGGATATTTATTTGCGGGATTTCTATCTAATGGATTGTATAATATAGGATTATTAGGACTATTGCAATATTTTGCAAATCGTTTTGATATATATACTCTATTCCTAATGCCTTGGTGTGGATAAGTTTTAAATACATCACCAGAAAATACTGCCACATTAGGCAAATTTATATTTTGACTTGCAAAGTGACAAGCACCAAAATCAACTATACAATCATAATTGCTTTTCTGTGCATTTAAACAATTTACTAACCACTTTTCGCCTTCAACAATGTGTGGCTTTGGACAGAAAAAAGAACGAGTAGTATTACATTCACCACCAGGAGCAGCGTATAAATCTACTTTGTGTCCTCTTTTCACCAATTCCTCTACGTATATAGCAACTATTCGCTCTACACCGCCATATCCTTTTGGAGGGCACGGGGATTCGCTGGGGGCAATAAATGCCAATTTCATCTTGAAATCTCCTTTACTTTAAATAAATCATCAAAAGACATATCATTATACGACAGTATTTTTCTAAGTTGAAAATCATCATGTTTTGTCATATATTCTAATATATCTTTTGTGAAACTTCTACCCCCACCACCTATAATATAATGTGTTGCAATTGCTTTAGGTTCAATCAATCTAGACTGTAATTTAGACGTAACTTCTGTATCTTCTCTAAATCCTATAGGTGAACGCTTTACATTCCATCCATTTGTTTTTTTAAATGATTCTACATTAAACATATAACTACTATATAAAGCACCTACTTCTACAGGATTAGGGATATTATTAGCATCATCAAACCACTTGAAAAACTGTAATTGTGTTGCTCTACCGTTTGGAGGCGGATTACCGGAACATGGTCCTTCTTTCCAAATTCTTGTTTCATTTGAAGGTGGATAGCACCCTCCAACAGCATCATATTTATCAATCCAATTAAAAAGATATTCCATACAAGTTTCATCAGGAATCAAATCATCATCCCATTTGACACCTATAGATACATTGTTATTTACCATCCAATCAAAAGCAACTTGAGCACCTTGCACACATCCTTTAATAGGACTAGAATTGCTTAATACTTCAATATCTATAGATAAATTACTATAATCATTTAATTCTAGATTACTTTCTGGTAAATTGTTATTTACTATGAGTATTTTAGAAGGGGGTTTTGTTGAATTAGCAAAAGCAGAAATGCATTTATTCAACATTTCATTTCTATTTTTTGTGGGAATGCCTACTACATAACTCATAGTATCTCCTTTTCATATGACAATGCATCCATTACTTCATAATCTAATTCATTATTTATAAATTCAATATCTTCTTTATCAAATAAATTTAGATATTGCTTATTTATGAAATAATCTTTTCTTGAAAATGTCTTATCTTCTGTAGCATTATTTCTATTTGGTGCTTCACCCCAACCTTTTAATCGCTTCTGTGGAATATAAAAATCATTATCATTTCTTTCTAATTTAAGTAAATTGGCAACCGCATTAGAATATTCTTCTGGTTCCTTTAATAATTGCTCATACTGCACAATTAAATAAGGAACTGTAATAGAATCGGCTTGTTTTAGCCAATGATAACCATAATTATTCCAATACTGGATTGGGTTTGCTGCTCTATTGGTTGTATATGTATAGAATTTTTTAATAGGCGAACCCATCAAAGTTCTTCGTAATGTAAATCTATCACGAATAAAATCTTTAATGGGTGGTGGGTTATCTTGTAAATTGTGTTCTTTACAATACTTATGAATAGATGCAATCCAAGCATAGGGATTTTTTGTACAAACTATGCTTTTTAATTCCATACCTAGATGTAAAGGTACTTGATAGTGGTCGTGTTTAGGACCACCAGTAGTAACTAATATTCGTGCATTATAATTCTCTTGAAGCAATATAGATAGAAAATTAGTTCCACTTCTTTGTAATCCAAATATCTTTACAAGATTATCCCAATCCCATCCATTTCCATTGACATTAACTAATGGCATAATAGACTCCTATATTTACTTGTCAAAGAACAATACATTATAGCCCCTTTCAAAAGTACTATATATTAGCCTTTACGCTTAATACCGTCTTTACCCTTTACTGTATCATCTGTTTCATCTTCTTCTTGTGTTTCGTCAACTTCATCATCTGTGTCCTCATCAAGAATTTCTACAAGAGGAAATGGTTTGCTTTGAACCCAATTCATGGCTTCTTTTAATGTACAGGTAAAAGTATCACCTTTATTAAAAGAAGTATGTTTCATGCGGGTTCTTTTATCACCATTTTCATCTGTGTATTCTTCTGGACGCTTTAATGTAACATAACTACCATTACCAATTACTTTGCACTTTACCTCAGTTTGTTTCTTCTTACTCATTTAATTACTCCTTTCTGTAAAAGGTTCTAGTAGGAACCTTCTGCAAGAAAAGACTTGCAGAAGGCCCCAAATTACCAAATTATTACGCTAGTACGTCAGACCATTTAGCATTAGTTGTGTCAGATACATTCATGTAAACCCCACCAGAAG
>WJKA01000668.1 GCA_014729375.1 Chitinivibrionales bacterium | reverse complement strand
CTTTATGGCATCTTCCGACGCGACCTTGCCTGAAATTTCTATCACCGGTATATCATTATGTTTCTTTGCTTTGATTTTAATCGCCATTACAGCAACTTCTCCGGAAAAATGCGGAGTGAAATAGTATGATTTTCTCCATAGAGAATCATGTCTGGTTAGCAAGAAAAATGATTTACCGTACGTTGCTTGTCAAGTTTTTATTTATCTTTCCGTGTCTGTTTTCCTGCGCGCAAAATCCTTCATCCCCCGGTCCGGAGCACGAGAAAAGCAGTACAGTTAATTATACCGTATTTCTGGATTCAATGCCACAAGATACTGTTACTGTTCAAGCAGAAATATATGATCACGGTACAGGCGAATATCTTTGTTTTGCACTTCCCCCGGTCTATGCGGATAATCCGGTTCTTGAGGCCGCCGGCAAAAATGTTCACAATATTGCCCTGCGTGATCATCAGGGGAATCCCTGCACCTGTAGTATCGACAGCATGCAGATCGGTCCGCAAAAAAACGGGATTATTACCTTTGCACAAGAGCGTTTTCCGGTCACGCTCGAATACGACGTAACATTCAATTATGTTGATACGGTCTGGATGCCGCCGCCGTATATCGGTGAAATAGGCGGATATTGCCCGGGACATTATTTGTTCGCAGTGCCGGTGCTGAATCCGGAGCTGGTTAATATCTGGCGCGATCAGATTGATATCAGTGTTGTATACGATGTTACGGAGGGGATATCATTCAGCGGTGACAATCGCTTGAAAGCCACGTTTTCAAATTCATATGAATTGCTTTTTTCGACATTTGCCCTGGGCGGTGAGAAGTTACTTGGCGGGGAATGGGGTGGACAGGAGTTTCAGATTGTCAGCCTTTCGCCGGATATTGTGCTGTCGTTGCCGTTTTCGACAACAGTGGAAAATACCGTCGAGAATCTTCTTTCGGATATGACAGGATCATTCGGGACACTGGGCTGGCCGATAACCGCGATTCTTGGCGTGGTTGAAGGCGGGGGTATTGAGGGATACCATGCTTTTGCGGTGATGCGCCCCGATCCGGACGATACCCTGGGCGTCTTTAACATGGTGCTGACTCACGAAATCCTTCACAGTTGGATTGGCATACGTACCGGCGACCGGGAGGACCCGTGGTTCAAAGAAGGGATTACCAACTACCTGGGGTTCCTGATTGCAAAGAGAAACAACCATTGCGCGCAATCCTATTGTGAAAGCGTTTTGCTGAAAGATATCAAAGATTCTTCCGATGTCAAAACGTATGCGCTTTCCGATCCATCAAACAGGACATTCTTATTCAGTGAAATCGACAGCCGGACCGAGCTGGTGTATGTCAAGGGAGCGCAGGTGGGCATGCTTCTGGACCGGCGGCTCAGGGACGGGCCCTCGGGATACTCGCTCGACAAGGTAATCGGCGCATTTGTACGGCAGTACGACGGCACGGCTTTTTACCGCTCCCAGTGGGTCGATTTCATGGAAAGCATGTCGGGTTCACAAGTCGATGATATTTTCGAGAAATATGTCGATGCTCCGGGAGGTATTCCCGATTCGGTTTTGCAGGATGCATATTCGTGGCTGGCGGACCGGGGGGCATTCGGGAGTGTTGCTTTTATTGCGAAACGAAGGCAGGTTGACGCCGGTCTCCTGTTTCGATATTGATTTCTGCAATCCCGGCTTTGTTATTGAAGGAGCAAATGTCCACCCTCATTATCGTTCACAAATTATGAACGATTTTTTAATCAAGCTGTTGCATTTATGAGCAATTTCAGTTATTATATCAGGTAAAGGAAGGAGCCGGGTAATGCCTGATATATATCAGTACACCGAATATCGAAAATTTCTTGCAGATTATTTCAAGGAACAGAAAGATTCCAATCCTTCGTTTTCTCATCAATATTTCGCGCGCAAAGCAAGCATCAAAAGCTCGGGGTTTGTTCTCCATGTAATAAAAGGGGAGCGAAATCTCACAAAGCCGGTCCTTCTTAATATTGCGCGAGCCATCGGACTTGACCCAGCGCAAACCGATTATTTTGAGGACCTGGTATCATTCGATCAGGCAAAGACACAGAGCGACCGTGAATATTACTTCGGGCGTATCGCAGCAAAGCGCCGACTATTGAAAATTTCGTCACTCGCTGATCGCCAGTACGAGTATTATTCTGAATGGTATCATCCGGTAATCCGGGAACTCATCACACTTGATGCGAATGTCGATTGTGCCGATTTGGCTAAGCGGCTCGTTCCGCCAATTATGCCTAAGCAGGCTAAGAACTCACTCGAGCTTCAGGAAAAATTAGGCATTCTTAAGAAAGATGAATTTGGAAAATATCGACAAGCGAAGCCGTTCATCTCCGGGGGCAGCGCCGAGCGGAACACCGCACTGGTGAAGTATCAAAAAGAGATGCTTGAACATACCAAGTCCGCATGGGACCGGTTCTCAACCGATGAGATGACCATGCACACCGCGACGCTTTGCATGTCAGAAGATTTGATAGATACAGTCCGTGAAGAGATCCGTACATTTAAAAAACGGCTTCTTGACTTGATCGGGAACGACAAAAAGCTACCTGACAGAGTTTTCCACCTCAACATCAACCTGTTTCCGATGACAAAATCCACAAAGGGGAAGAAATGACAAAGTCCGACGTATTATTCATTCTGCTGGTGGCAGGCGTTCTGCTGATTCAATGCACGGTCGATCCGGTATCCACTAATGGGGGAACCGGTTCAACCACTGAGACCGCCATGGTGGCTGGTATTCTCTACCATTCCGACGGCGTTACCCCCGCAGTCGGCGTTCGCGTAGCTATCCGACCCCGCAACACCCTGGCCGACACTTCCGGTTTGGGGCTGCCAAAGAGAATGGCCGACACCGCCACCGTAATGACCGACGACTCGGGCCGGTTCGTCTTTGACTCGACTCTGGATACCGGCACTTACGTAATTGAAGCAGCCTCGGGCAACGATGCCGTTCTAATCGATTCCGTGACCGTCCAGGACCCGGATACGAATTTGGATCTACCACCGGATACCCTGCGGCCTGCCGGGGCTTTGAAGGGCGTTGTTCGGCTTTCTGAGGGCGGTGATCCCCGAAAGGTGTTTGTGCTGGCGTTTGGGATTGATCGGTTCGCCAGTGTCGATAGTCTCGGCCGGTTCAGATTCGAAGGCTTGGCCGAGGCCGGATATGATTTAAGGCTGATCTCGTCACTCGATGATTACGGCGTTCTGGATTTGAGAGGAGTTGCCGTCACCTCGGCGGATACGACCGATCTCGATACGCTTGAACTGCCGTTTGAGGGGATTCCCACGCCAAAGGGGCTCTCTCTGACCTATGACACGCTGCGGCAGATCGTAACGATTACCTGGAGCGAAGCGGACACGGCGCGGGTCTCCGGGTACAACGTATACCGCAAGCATCCCGATTCCAGTTTTGTAAAAATCAACGCCAGTTTAATAGAAGATACGACATTTGCCGACAGTGCCCTGTCTGCAGATGGTGTCTACGAATACCTTGTCACGGCCGTCGATCCGTCCACCAACGAAGGACAGAGGAGCAGTGCTATAACAGTGGGTTTCCAGAGTAGGTTCAAGCTGGCCACGAGTTCTGCACCATTCGGCATGAGAAGGGCGCATAGCACAGTGGTCTTCGATTCTGCGATGTGGGTCCTTGGCGGCTGGTCCAGTACCGGACAATACAACAACGATGTCTGGCGTTCCATTGATGGCACAACATGGGAACAGGTGAGCGATTCGACAGAATTCCCGAGGCGAAAGCAGCACGCATCCGTTGAGTCTGATGGCAAGTTGTGGGTCATTGGTGGTCTGAGCGACATTTACGATAGGCTCAATGACGTCTGGTATTCTACTGATGGGCAGAACTGGCAACTGGCAACTGATTCGGCAGGATTCTCGCCCAGGTATGGGCATAGCTGTGTCACCTTTCAAGGCCGTATTTGGGTTATTGGCGGCGTGGCTGCGGGCGGCACACCTCTAAACGATGTATGGTCTTCTCAAGACGGTATCGTTTGGGAAGAGGCAACCGCTGCGGCCGAGTTCCCAGCCAGAGAAGGGCAAGATGCGGCCGTATTTGCGGGTGAGATCTGGATCATTGGCGGCACCTCAGGGGGAATCCATCTTGCGGACGTATGGCACTCAACCGACGGTACCGCATGGGCACAGACTGCGCCTGAGGCATCCTTTGGTGGAAGATATCTGCATGCTATCGCCTCGAATGATAGTCTGATCTGGATTAGCG
>WJKA01000667.1 GCA_014729375.1 Chitinivibrionales bacterium | reverse complement strand
GACCTGCGGCTGTGTACGTATCTGAAAGCGTTTTCAGGCGAAGTCTGGACCAGGTACCTCCGTGAAAAGGTGAGAAATAGGCGATTGTTTTGTGCCCCTTTCCAAGCAGGTACCGGGCGACTTCTCTGACCGGCTGCGCCGAAGCGGTCATGGTGAATTGACGTACCAGTGGTTTTCCTGCTATTCCCGACGGCAACTGCCAGTCGCCAATTTCATTTATGAGGGAAATCGGCTTGTTCGTGTGAAAAAACCATTTGAAAATGTGCTCGTTGACCGCCACTTCCTGATTGACAAGGTAAATGTATCCATAAATATCTTCGGTGTCTTCAAGATCAACAGGTCTTTCAGATCCCGGATTGGTAAAAACAGGCGTATCATCGATGAGAGAAAATATCAGTATTCTGAAATTCATGCCCATGTTTCGGCTCTGGGATTCCAGAGAATGCAAAAGAAAATCATCCATGGAACCGATATCAAGAAAGCCCGGCACTTTTCCCCAGGTGATAAAAACAATTTCACCGGATGATTTGCCGGCCGACGGAAGAGATACTGCAAAGCCTTTTTTATACGGCTCAACAAGCTGCTCTTCAAGAAGCCTCGACAACGCCTTTTTTAACGTGCGGTATGTCGTGTTGTATCGCACCTGAAGTTCTTTAAATGATGGAAGCGGGCCTCCGGAAGAATAAACATTGTTGAGAATGTCCATTTCAAGATTTGCCTTTATCCGCTGCCACGATTTTTGAAGCGCGTTGGATGAATCGTTTAGCCTGGACTCGCTTTCTTGATTACTCCAATGAGACGCAACAGAGAAATTTCCCGCGACAGTCAGCACCTGGCCATGATAGCCCGAAAGAATCCCCAGGTCCCGAAGCTCTTTCGTCGCTTTCCACATAGTAACCAGTGATACACCGGCCATCGACGCCAGCTTCGCGATTGCCGGAAGACGGCTTCCGGGGGGAAAATCACCACGCTCAACCCTGTCTCTGATAAAAACAACCGCTTTTTGTACAGCAGGAGGCATAATAATCTCCTTCGAATGTTCAATAATCACCATTCACTGGTCAATGGTCAATAATATAAAAATTCTTATAATAAACATACAATTATCGCAATATAATATGCACGAAATTTTATGTGATTGAATATAAATTTTCAAATGATCAAACAAATTCCACCTTTCGGGCAGGGGGTTTATATGAGCAGAAGAAAGTCGTTTTTGATCAATCGTGCGTTGAGCGATTACAAAATAATCTATCCGTGCGCCAATCGATTATTAAAGGATTGTTTTACAATCCATAAGGGCTGTCTGATCTTCTGGTTTAATACTACAGATGGTTCAACACATATAATCGACGAGCGAACTTTCCTGTTGAAAAAAGTATCCGGCTGCAATTGAGAGAGCAGTTGTTGAAATTATACAAAAATGTAAGGAGTATTCATGAATATATACAGTAAAGAAACAAAAAAGAAGAATTGCATTGTATCATGCATAATTCTTTTGATGATTGCGATCATTTCGCATGGTGCGACCATGATCGAGTTTTATGTGTCGCCATCCGGTGACGATGCCGGTAATGGATTATCGGAGCAGACGCCGTTCCGGACGCTTGAGCGCGCGCAGCAGGCGGTACGGGAGAACAACACCTCGATGACCGGGGATATCATTGTCAACCTGCTTCCCGGCCGGTTGTGGCTGGACAGCATGGTCCGGTTTACCGAGGCTGATGGAGGGACGGGAGAGCATAAAATTATCTATAAAGCCGTAAGTCCGAAAACGGTTTCGATCTGCGGCGGCAAACAGATCACCGGATGGACGCAGGTGAATGCCGAAAAAAATATCTGGAAAGCGCCGACCGCCGGCATGGGGTTCGATCCCAAAGGGTTCCGTCAGTTATATGTCAATGGAAAAAGAACAATCCGGTCCCGTCACCCGAACATCACGCCTCGCAGCGAAAAAGACCTTTTCCTGGGCGATCGCACCACCGATTATTACTATCTCACCGAATGGAACCGGACCAACCAGACGATCAAAGTCCCTGCTGCTGATTTGAACGGTTATTCATCGTGGAATCCGCTTCAGAATGTTGAAGTAATTGCCCAGCGGGTCTGGGGCCTTGCAACGATGCGGGTTGAGAACATATCGGTTTCCGGCTCCTTTGGTTATATCTATGTACAGCAGCCGGAGCGGGATATTTGCTTTAATGCCACATTCCCTCCGAAAAATTCAGGCTCACGATACCATTTTGAAAATTGTATCCAGTTTATCGATGCAGAAAGGGAATGGTATTTCAACGATTATAACGGCGACCTGTTTTACAAGCCGCGTTCCGGGGAAGATATGAACACGGCGATCGTAATCGCTCCTCTGCTCACCACCCTCGTTCTGATCGAGCCGACCGGTGCAAGCTTTTCCGAAAAGGCCGATCATCCGGTACTGAATCTTGAATTTCACGGCATTATTTTCGAGTACTCCACCTGGATGAAACCGTCGCATGAAGGCAACCTCGATATGCAGGCAGGGATGTTCAGTTGGGTGGTCAATATCAGCCCCTATTTTCAATTCCTCGATCGGCCGCCGGCAGCAGTCAGGGCCTATGCGACCGATAACATCCGGTTTGAAAGCAATGTATTCCGCCACATGGGCGCCACCGGACTCGATATCTATTCGGGAAATACCAATGCAACGGTTATCGGCAACACAGTTTATGATATCACCGGCAACGGCATGATGTTCGGGGAGCATAAAGATTCACTGTCGTATAAATGCAACTCGTATGTTGTTGAAGATATGCGAAGAATTCCGCATAATATTATGGTATCCAACAATTACCTCTCCCGATGTGGACAGCAGCAATATGGGTGTGTTGGTATTGGTGCCGGATTTAACAAGAGGCTGACACTCTACCATAATGAGATTCGTGATATGCCCTATACGGGAATCAGTGTCGGATGGTGCTGGGAGCCAATGGACATGCCGATCTGTTCGACAACTATCAGAGGGAATCTGGTCGATTCAGTCATGATGTTCCAGAATGATGGCGGTGCCATTTACACGCTGGGGAATCAACCTGCCTCCATTATCGACAGTAATTATATCGACCATATGTTTAAGTATTCACCGACCGTTTCGCGTATGTTCAATATATACCTCGATGAAGGTTCGAGCAATCTTCTGGTGCAGCATAATAAGCTTGGAACGAACCTTTCCACCACCGAACCGATTGAAACAAACGTGCCGGGTCCCGGAATTGTCACGGGAAACAACGGCAACACAGTTGATAATGTCGTTCGCCAGAACGCCGGACTGCTTCCGGAGTATGCTTCAGCCGCGATACTTCCTCCGGATAACGGCATGGTCTCACCAGTTATCAACAATTACAGGCCCGTCGAATCATTTGGTGACATTGCGCATATCGGTCCGATGAAAAACGGGCTCTTACACTGTGCGATTCATTCATCAGGCTCTCATTCTGTTTCACTGATGAGACCTGATGGGGCCGTTGTAAGCAATTACAGCGGCAGAGGACGTGCTGTATACGAATTGAATCTCGAATCGCTCTCTCAAGGCATGTATTTAATTCGTGTTGTTTCGGATAATGCTTCGGAAATCAAGCGAACTTTTATTATTCGATAAACAAGAAACAAGCTTTTTGAAGGGTTTTTGCAGGAGGTTTATTGTGAACATAGTAAAGTATCTGTGTGTCGCAAGCATGGTCGTAAGCCTGACGGCACAATATTGCCCGGCTCAAGAAACCGGATCCGGCACTGATGATTCAGCGAAGAAAGCAGATGTCATGATAAGCGGCGTGTCGCTGATACAATTTGGTAAGATTATTGATGCAGTTTCCGTATGGCAGGCGAGTGAACAGCAGTCGCAGGTCGAATTGCAGTTGAATGACCTTACCGATCGATGGCTGTCCTCATGGCAGCTCTGGCTCGAGCTTAATGTCGAATTCAGTGAAAGAATCAAGTTTTTCAGCGGCATGGGAGGTCTTGTCGGTTTCAATGTTCATGCAGGACCGGGCGAGGATAATCTCATATCGGCGAAAAATTTCTTTTTCGGTCTTAAGAAAACATATGCACAATTCAATGTAGGGAATATTAGCGCCCCTCCCTTGTCAATTAAACTGGGCTATTTTCCTTTCAAATATACCCCAGCGCAGAATCTGGGTGAATACCTGTTCCGGACTCAGATGTATCCTACCCTGATTTTTGACGGTGAGGCCGGCGCTACTCCAGTTCTGGGTCTCCACCTGAAAAGCCTTTTGTTTGATACGCTCCAGCAGGATTTGTTGTTTACTAGTGAGACAAAAACGCCGCCTTATTTCGATTTCTCACTCTCATACATTGCTTCGTACAACTTTTTTGATGCATTTAAAATAGGTGTCGGTGGAAGTTTGTGGAGAATGCTTCCGGTCAAAGAAGAGTGGACAACACCCGGACTTGGCAAAGATAATGTGGGCGGGAATTCCGATGGTATTTACTATTTTGAAGTCGATTCAGTGATCGATACTACGT
>WJKA01000666.1 GCA_014729375.1 Chitinivibrionales bacterium | reverse complement strand
GCGGCCCGTAATACGGAAGCGAAGCTCCCTGTTCGAGTGCTCCGAGATCGGGAGCCGCACCTGTATAGTTCTCGTTGATTCCCGGTAAAACATCTCCCGCATCAACCGCATTGCATCCGGGCCTGAGCGCAAAATGGCGCCGTTCAACAATGTGCCCTTGTGAAGGCATCGAATACGAATCGAAAATATCTTCCTTGTCAACAACTATGCCGTGCCGCTCAATTCCGACATCGGCAACAAATGACTCAAGGTCGGTATACCTCGTTGTGTTCTCCCACCATTTAAATGCATACGTACTCTGTCCCCAGTCAAAACCGTCATAGTCGACATCGGTACGCCAGTCTGGTTCGAACCGGTCCGGAGAGATACAGAACGCAGGATCGGAGCAGGTGAGCCCTTCCCAGATATAGCCGTTGTCACCGGCAAGTATCCAGAGGTTGTTTCTTGACAGAGAAGACAGTATATGGTGGCCGTAGGTGGCAAGTCTGCTCATGCCGATAAAGGTATTGTGTGCACAGAGGAACCGGTCCTGGATACGGTACTTGAAAACACGCTGGGTTGTGCCGCAGGTCTGGTTGCGGATTAAATACCACGGCCCGCAGTACATGGGCTGAAAACTGAAATCGTGATTGAACGCATTTGTGATCCGGTTGCCCCACATGCGGATATTGGCATAGCCGTAGTCCGGCTCGATACCGTCATCGGAAACATTGAAAATATCATTGCCGAAAATATCGCAGTTACGGTGCGCATACGAGACGCCGTCCGCAGTAAGTGAAATGCTGTTGTAGCAGACGGTGTGTCCCGATGTTTTTCCCAGTTCGACCCCTTCGCCGCCGAAATCGCCTTCTACCTGAAAGTCAACCTTATCACCCGCTATCGTGTTGTCGGCAATATACCAGTGGGCACAACCGGATTTAAGGGTGATTGAATAGTTGAAGCCGGAGAAGGTGCAGCGCGAAACAACAACGTCTTCAACATCATTCTGACCGATAAGCCCGCGGCCGTCATCGGGTGAGGTATACTCGAATTTCAGTCCCTCGAACCAGGTGTGTTCGCCATACACCCGTACCTGGTTGAATATGGCGTCGCCGTCACCGGCTGCTTTCCAGACAAGGTAGTCTGATTCCGTGCCGCTTTTATTGAAATGATATTCATCGTAGGCCCCTGCATGAACGAGAATAATATCGCCCGGGTTGGCAGCCGATTCGGCTTCATCCAGCCCATGATATGGATCGGATTCAGTACCGGATCCGCCACTCGATCCCGGTTCAACATGAATTTCTCTTCCTCCCTGCGGCATGGAGGGTATCCGGCGGGTGGCGATAGTCACGGTTCTGCTTTCACTGCCCCCGTCCGGATCGGTCAGATCGAGCTTGACTTCAAATGAAGTGCCCGGCTCGAGAAAGAGGATACTCCCTGCAAGCATGTTATATGCCCGGTCGGCCGGTTGACTGTTATAGGATCCGTAAAAATCAACCCGGAAAAGCCCGACAAAATCCTTCCACCCGGTTTCACCCGCTTTCCGGTACTGCACCGGGCAGGATGCATTATGATTAGTGTCGCCCTCAATATCCCACTCGATTCCGATTGAGTAAATGGTCGAATATGCCGTGATATCGCCGGGAACAGACGGACTTGCCCAAACAGGTACCGAAAAAGAGACTGCACACAAGCAGGCAAACCATCCGGGATTTTTTTTCATGCGTGCTCCCTGAAAATGTGTCTATACAGGAGAGTATCTTCTGTAGAAATATACAAAGAAATCAACTATATTCAAAGAATTGAAGCTCAGTTTATTCCATACTGCACGTGGAGGGGAAGCATGGAAGTTTTAACCGATTTCCCGAAACTCTATTGTCCGTTCATTCGCCAGACATTCAGGGTCAACAAGGACCAATTCCGCAAGCTGGGGCGCAAATACAAGCTCCGCTCACCGGAGGTATATCTTGTTGTAAACAGGATTAATCCGGAGTATGAATGGGTTTTTGAGGATCCTGAAACTATTGCTGTGGAGAAGCTTGACGGTACAAATATCAAGCTGAAAACCGAGAATGGCCGCCTGGTCGCGCTTCAGAACCGAAAAAATGTCATTGATCCGCTTCAGATTATTAAAGGAAAGACTTTTATTATTGAAGGTGTTTTTCGGTCGGTTGCCAAGGGATACGTAAAAGAGAACGGCGAGCAGGCAGGCGAATTAATCGGTCCGCATGTTAACGGCAATCCTCTGAAGCTTGATTTTCACGAGTGGTACCCATTCGAAAAGGCGATTAAAGATCTCCGATACAAGTCGTTTCATGAGCACGAGCGCACGTTCGAGAACTGGAGCTCCTGGTTTAAAGACTGGCTCCATTCGCGGTATTTTACCAAGCTTGCCTCAAAAAAAGGTATTGATGAGAAAGCTTTTGCCGAGGGAGTGGTTTTTTACAATCTCAAGCGCAGGGCCGAGAACCAGACCTGGATGGCCAAATTGCGGCGGGACATGTACGACTGGTTTTACGACGGGATCGAGATTTACGATTATGATATCAATGGCCGTGACGAGCAGGAGGATCAGGAGAAATTTGACTGAGGTGGCATGGAAAACCTGCAGAGCAGGAAATTCACTGAAGGAGATCGCTGAATTTCCTGCTATCAGCATTCTATCGGCATCAAAATTGTATTACCGTGACTTGCAAAGAAAAGGCGAAAGCGCCAATCAGGATGGATGAAAACATGTGGATATATATTAAAGCAACAAAGCAATTCCTTCCCTGCATACCGTTTCTTTTATGCCTCCAGTTCCATATTTGGGGAAATCCTTTTGAGGTAAACCAGAAACTCGGTCGGGGAATAAATCTTGGAAATGCTCTCGAGGCGCCGTTTGAAGGAGAATGGGGTGTCACACTCGACTCATCATATTTC
>WJKA01000665.1 GCA_014729375.1 Chitinivibrionales bacterium | reverse complement strand
TTCTTATACACTCCTGGATCATAGTAATATTCGCCGATAACCACGCCCCGTGTAGTCTTGACAACCGACCGCGGAAACCGTTCACTGTCATCCTTCTCCACCTGCTCGTAGAGTGCATGGATTTCATCCGGGCTTTTTTCAACCGGCTCTTCAACATCATCGATAATATCCGGATGCGGTATCTGTATTGTATCGGTCGCGTCGTTGTCATCGTTTTCCCCGCTATCGGCCGGAATTGCCGGTCCGGTTTCCTGCTCCGCAGGATGCACTTGTCCGGATTCGGATTCGGCGTCGTTCTCTCCGGGATCGCTTTCCACCGCGCGTATCTCTCCCTGCGGAAGAATAATTTCGTAGAGGCCATTTACAATTTCATTTTCATTGATTTTCAGCTCTTTTTTCAACTGGTTCTCGATTAATGTCAGCTCCTGCTCCTTGACCTTCGCCTTTTCCAGCTTGGCCGTCAGTGTCTCAATCTCCGCAGTGCAGTCCTCGACTTCCTGCTTGACCGTCGCAATCTCCGAATCTTTCTGCCGCTTTTCTTCAAGCAATCCCCGGGAGTCTTTGCTGACTTTCCGGATATGCTCTTCCTTGCCCCTGAGCACGTCAAGCTTGCTCTGGTAATGCTGAATCAGCAGCTCAATAGTCCCCGCGTCGCCCTCCTGCATGTTTTTCTTGAGGGTCCATAATTTCTCCAGGACCTCCTTGGCGTTTTCTTTTTCATGCGTGATAATCTTTTCGGAAACGTCATAGATATTTTCCGATATGCTTGATGCGCGTGCGTCAAGAAGGATCGAATAAAGCCTGTTCGAATCCATCGTGCTCCGGGAAAATCCGGATTCCGGATTCCGGTCACTGTCAATCCTGTTCATACGAGTCACCTTTCAGTACGCCGGCAAAAACCGGTCTTGCTGTGAGTATGCGGGCACACCCGGCAGAATTCACCGCGGCCGAAACGCAGATAAGCCGGGCATCGACTAATACATTTCGGAACAAACAGACACACCGTCGTGCTCTCCCAGCAGATAGTATACCAAAGGAGCCGGTGTGCTGTCAATGCATTATTTGTTGTAACACCATTAATTAAAATGAGTTATGTAAATGCTGTGCCGGCAGGGCCCGGCAGTACCAGATATTGTGGCACCCTGCTTGCAGTATCTACTTCTAACCTGCTGCGGCAGTACCGTTTCCGGAAATCATCGAGCGATAGACGTCATCCAGAACAGGGTCCTCTTCAACAGGCCCCATATCCGAGAGCCCGTGCTCAAGGGCGCGCATCAGCAGTGATTCGGCCGCCTGCCTGTCATTGCATGAAACTTTTATTCTGGCAAGATACACAAGACATTCCGGGCAATCCGGATGATTTTTGAGATATGCATTGATTGTCTCTTCGGCATTGTCCCATCGCTTGAGATAGATAAGTGCACGCCAGATAAGAATATTATGCAGAAGATCGTCATCAAAAATATTCTGAAGTATTTTGTATGCTTTTTCATACTGTTTTTCCTGGAGATGGTATTCGGCCAGTACGCATGCAACTTCGGTCGGAGGATCGGGTACGGCGAGAAGTTTTTTTAAAATCATTTTCGTTTTTGCGGCCCCGGGTTCTTTACGCTGGCATACAAGCAGACGCTCGGCATCAAGCGCGACCCCGTGTTTTTCTGCGGCATCGGCCTGTGCACAGAGTTCATCAACCATATCGTAGCGTTTCAGCCGCCTCAGGATTGCCAGTGATTCTGCAATTGCATCGCTCCCGAGCCGTCGGACCACCGCGTACGTTGCCCGGACATACGTTCTGATATCGCCTTTTGTCAACGCGAGCTCCCGAAGTCCCATCCAGCCGGCAGGCTCCCTGGGTGACAGCCGGACCGCCTTGAGATACCGCTCCTTTGCCTTGTCAAGCTTGCCCTGCACGGTATATACATTTGCGAGGTTGATATATATACCGCCGTCGGCCCTGTTAAGGCTGAGTGCCGCGGAATAATGCTTCTCCGCCTCTTCATAGCGCCCCAGCCGCTCGCAGGCGAATCCTATATTTTTTTCTGCAGAACCGAATTCCGGTGCGTACCGGAGTGCTTTTTTATATGCGGCAATTGCCTTTTCATATTCGCATTGTGTAATCAGCGCGTTTCCTAGATTAAACCACCCATCGGCAAAATCCGGTTTTGCGGCGACTGCTTTATTGAAAAATTCTATCGCCTTCCCGGTCTCATCCCGCATATGATAGTAATTGCCCATGTTCAACAAAGCACCGGCATTGTCGGGCTCAATCTCCAGTACTTTCATGAATGCATCCCGCGCAGCGTCATTTTCGGATTTTTTCAGCGAGACTATTCCGAGATTATTCCACCCTTCAACCCGCCCGGGTTTTACAACCGTCAATTTTTTGAAAATCCGGTGCGCTTCATCGAGCTCGTCGCGACGGACCAGGATGTTTCCATAGTCAAGGAGCAATGAAAAATCATCGGGAAACGTCTCCATGATCTGTTGGTAAATATCGGCGGCCTGATTAAACCAGCCGAGGTCCGTATACAACCGCGCAAGCGCCGCGGCCGCCTCTCTGCTGTTCGGATTGCTCTCATACGCACTCCGCAGCGCGGCCAGCTTCTCCCTGGTACCCTCAAGGTGTAATTCAATTTCTTCAGCGGGCATAGTTACTGCTTCATAATTGCCGCGGCACGGGGACTGTACACCGTGGCAAGACGCTCCCGGATATACGACAAATCCGGCGTTGTTTTATCATTCGACCAGTTCTTATTTACCACTATATCTTCCCATATGTCAAGGTAATACGTGCTGATTTCGGCAAAATGCGGATTCGACGGGACCACGGTAAATTTGTTTTCCATAAGCTGCCTGAACGAAACCTCATATACTCCGGTGATCCATCCCCCGCCGAACATCATCGACATGTCACTGAGAATGCTTTTCTGAACAGGAATCATCCCGAACCTGCTGCACCCCTGAATCTGGTTTTCAGGACTTGTGATATGACGGGCAAGCTTATAGGACAACGCCGGGTCTGGAGCGTGTGCGGGAATCCCCCACCACCATCCGCCGGTCGTTATCGACTTTGACCCTTCACGTGCAATCATTCCCTTTGTGTCGAGCTCTGCGGAACACCCGGCCGGCATCACCGCCACCCCCATGTCGCCGGGATTTTCCAGATACCCCGCAAGTCCATCCTTCCCGGTGCCATGAATAAAGAAACAGTCGATCTGGGTCATGAACGCCAGAAACACTTCACCGCTTTTAAAACCTTCCCACACGCCGACACCACTCCATTGCTCTTCCCACATTTTTTTATTGTAAATGCCTGCCGCTGCATATATCGTTTCCCAGTGAACGGCGTCGGCAACCGCATCACCGCTGATGGTCAGAACAGAACTACTGTCCCCGCCGCACTGGAATATCCTGTCGACAATACGCAGCGAAGTCCCCGAATATCGCTTGCCCCGGTGCGCCACGCGGGGCACCTTCCGGCCGCCGTAGGAAGAGTGTGCCCACACCCAGCCGCATACAAATATATCAAAATAATCCCACGCGCCCGGATCGGGCTCAAGATGATATGCTGCGGGAAGACCGTATCCGTTTATCGCTGTAAGTGCCGCCTGAATCGAATCTTTATGATCACGCCACGTCGCAATCGCATCGGCAACCCTGCTTTTCCGGTATACCATAATTCTCGTTTCGAATTTTCTCGGCACGTAATAATAGCTGTCACCGCGTTTACCCAGCGAGGTCAGCAGGTACGATTCGGTAAATTCTTTGATCTGGTCCGGCGACAGAAAAGAATTGAGAGGCATGATCATGTCCTGACGG
>WJKA01000664.1 GCA_014729375.1 Chitinivibrionales bacterium | reverse complement strand
GTGCTGGGCTCGGTGCGGGTCGCCTCTACCATCCACGACGTCCCCGCTATGATCGTCGTCTCCCACGCCAAGGGTCACATCGGCGCCGGGTACGGCGGCGCGATCAAGAACCTGGCTATGGGCGGGGTGGCCGGCCGCCACCGGAGCGGCGACTGGAGCAAGGCCCGCGGCCACCTTCACGCCGCCAGCGCCGAATCGAAGCTCGTCCGCCACCCCGAGCTGTGCACCCTCTGCCTCCAGTGCCTCCGCATCTGCCCCACCGAGGCCATCTCCCAGGGAGACGACCAGCTGGCGGTCGACGTCGACAAGTGCTGGCGCTGCGGCCGCTGCGAGCGGGTCTGCCCCGAGGATGCGATCCAGCTGGAGAAGCGGGAGGACGACGAATTCCAGGCCGCCCTGGCCGAGGCCGCCCAGGCGGTCCTGTCCACCTTCGAGCCGGGCAAGGTGATCTACCTGAACTTCGCCGTGGAGGTCCAGCCGGAGTGTGACTGCATGCCTATGGCCGACACGCCGCTGGTCCAGGATCAGGGCATCTTCGGCGGTGAGGACGTGGTGGCCGTCGAACAGGCGACCCTCGACCGGATCAACGGCGCCGTGCCCCTGCCCGATTCAGCCGCAACCGACCAAGGCCTGGAGCTCGGCCAGCGGATCCTGGCGGAGACGCTGGGGGTCGATGGGCAACGCCACATCGAGGCCGCCGCAGCGCTGGAGCTGGGTAGCCAGAAGTACCACCTGGTCGAGGTCTAGGGACCAGACTTCGCACCGAGCTCCTGACGGTTCTGGTCTTGATACTGTGGGTCTCTGGGATTTCGCAGGTATGACAACCGGGAGAGCCTGGATCATCAGCTCAGCCGCTGTCCCCCCGCAGATACTGCACGACGCGGACTATGAAGCGCCAGATGCGCCGCAGGAGGACCGAGCTTCTGACGACTCGCACGGCCCAGGAGGCCCCGAAGCCAAGCAACGCAATGGCGAGAAAGATCGCAGCCATCTCGGTCAGGCTAAGCGTCGGCAGAAGGTACACAGATCAACACACCCCCACTCTTCCTCCTTTGCGGACAGGGAAGGCAGCTGCGAGGCATAGGCCACGCCCAGACGCTACCACAACTGAGCAGTTACACCGCTTCCAGTATACAACACCGCAGAGAGGACTGTCAACTCTCTCCTTGCCCGGGCAATCGAAGATGTTCTAAGCCCTGTCAAGACCTGAACCTTAAAAAAACGCAAATAGCAAAAACTCGTTGACGCTGAGCATAAGCCGCATTGAACTAGACCCTGCCAAAACAGGGCTTGAAAACGCTCCGCGACTGTGCTAAAATGGACAGTGCGGAGGGGAGTTGATCCAGTTTGAGGTGACCGAAGGGTCAGCCTCTAACCGACCTGGATCGGCTCCTCTTCTTCTTTTCGTTGCGTTCCGCCCGCCGTTCAGCTCGTTCTCGACGCGCGCGCTTGCTATTCCGCCGGCGCACATCCTTCGGGACGATGTACCGCTCCGCGATGATGGCTAGGGCTTCATTGTAAGTGACGGGGGTACCGTCGACATCCCGCAGCTCGTAGGGCCGATCCTCGGTCAAGATGACCCGGACGCGATCGAGCAGATGGGTGGCGCAGGCGCACACAGCCTGGGAATGGTGCTTGCCCTTGTTGACCATCTGGTCATAGTAGATCGCTGCCAACTGAGGGTCGTGGCTGCGACCGCAATCAGCATCCAAAAAGGCGAACTTCTTGATCAAGTTGGGGCCAGCGCGGGTGATCCGCAAGCCTTTGCTGTCGAGTGTTCCGCTCTGGGCACTGCGTGGGATCATGCCGCTCCAGCCGCGGAAGCGACGATTGGAGGCGAAACGCGAAGGATCGCCGATGAAGCCCACATAGACCGCTGCGCCATCCTGTCCAACACCTTTGATCGTCTCCAGGTTGCGGCTAGGGTGGAGTTGGCGGTAGAGAGGCCGTGTGACCTTGAGTCGGATGATGTGACCGTCGGCTTCTAGATCCGCTAAGCGATGTTGTTCCCGGGCCACTTCGGCGGCGAGGGCGGTGTAGTCGATGTAGGTAATGGAGTCGCCATAGAGTTGCAGTAGCTCTCTGGCCAGGAGGACGAGAGGCTTGATCCACTCTTCATGGTCCGCAGCGCCTCCGTCGGCTCGCCAGGCCTGGCGTACCCCCGTTTCTCCAGCCTTTACCACCTGCCGAGGGTCGTAGAAGTAGTCACGGAACCAGCGCAGGGCGGGGTGTGTGTTCTTTGAGAAGACCCGTTGCTTCAGCCCCGGCCAGCCCAACAGGTCGGTGTCCCGAAGACGATTCTTGATCGCGCTCGCCCGGGTGATCAGCCGATCTATTTCCCGGCAGCCTCGCTGAAGCGTCAGATAGTCTCCTCCACACAGCGAGAGGGGATAGAGGATCTCGGGAGCGACAAACGGCACGCGCGCTAGTGTCCGGGCTGCCAGCCGGTCGCTTCGAGCGTGACGCTTGTAGAAGCGCCCCAGGTCTGCACTGATGCGCGGATTGATCACGTGGACCGTGTCACCGTGCTGCTGAAAGTAGGCAGAGACAGGATACCAGACGATGT
>WJKA01000663.1 GCA_014729375.1 Chitinivibrionales bacterium | reverse complement strand
CTTTATGGGGAGTAATTATTATGTCACCGGGTACATTTTTCAGCCGTTCAGGACTTCCTTTGAAAGCATTAATCCCGTCAGCATCGAGAATAAGCGGTTTTTCAAGTGATTGAATAAGCTCCTGAACAAGAGCACAGGTTTCGGGTTCATGAGAGATCCCGGGTCCGATACACAGGGAATCATTTTTTTCAGCCAGCGAGGTAATTTGAGGCAAGGCGTTTTGTGATGGAGTTCCGGCAGGGGTCTCGTTTATGCTGTGAAGGACAGTTTCGGTCAATTTTGTTGCAAGCACCGGCAGGGCGCTTTGCGGCAGTGCGCAGTGAACCATCCCGCATCCTGTCCGGAGTGCTGCGTTGCAGACAAGCGTTGCAGATCCGGTCATGCCCCTGGACCCGCAGACCATGAGGGCGCAGCCATGATCAAATTTCGAGCCATCCGGTTTTCTTGCAGGAAGCATTTTCTTTAATTCCTGGAAGTCGGGCACAAAAATATTGTCATGACTTGCATTGACAATTTTACCGGGATAGCCAAGGTCTTTTATAATCAGTTTTCCGACGGCTGCTTTGCCGGGGTAGAAATATGCTCCTGTTTTTGGAAATCCCATTGTAACGGTGACTGCTGCGGAAACACATGGTGTTGCCGGCACGCCGGTATCATTATTGAGCCCGGAGGGGGTATCTACTGCAAGCACACGCACGGGACTCCGGTTAACTACCCGGATAACATCAGCGTACAACCCGCGTGGGCTCCCCTTTATTCCGGTGCCAAGCATGGCATCGATAATAAGGGCATAATTATTAATATTTTCCAGCATATCAATGTCATCGAGATGGCAGTAATTACCTTTTTTTTCGATATATTCTTCATATGCCTTTTTCGCTTCACCCTCGAGTTCTTCACCGTCGCACAATCCGAAGCACATGACACCATATCCTGCGTCAAGAAGCAGCCTCCCTGCTACATATCCGTCACCGCCGTTGTTGCCCTTGCCGCAGATAATAGCGATGTCGCCGGCTTTACGGTCACCCACCATCTGATGAGCGACACTGAATATCTCCATCCCGGCTTTCATCATATAGGAATACCCTACGGAAATATTGCCGAGGATCGCCTGTTCATCGATAGCTCTCATTTGCGAAACTGTTACGACCGGTACCATATATGCGCCTTTCATCAGTGCGGTAATCCACTCGGTGCATCACAGAGACTTATTTTTGCTACAGGTCACTGAAGCGGATTTAAAAATAACCTATCAGCAGGCTGGTAATACAAATATTATGTACCGTCTTTTTATTGCAATTGATTTTCCAGAACCGGTGAAAGAAAAAATAGCAGATATCTTTTATGGCGTTCCTCATGCACGATGGACCTCTCTTGATCAGATTCACCTGACAATCCGGTTTATTGGTGAAGTCGAGGAATATTTTTTTGAAGAAATAAAATCCGCGCTGTATACGGTTCATTCCGCAAAAATGTCGATTGCCCTGAAAGGGACCGGCTATTTTCCCTTGCGGAAAGAGCCGAGAGTTATCTGGATCGGGGTTGAAAAAAACGAATTGCTTTTTCAGTTGTCTTCCCGGATTGAACGCGCACTGGTCACTGCTGGATGCATGCCTGAAAAAAGAAAATTTCACCCTCATATCACCATTGCCCGGATTAAAGAAAAGGTCCCGTCACAGAAAATAATGCCATTCATATCGAATACCGCCCTGTTTTCGATCCCTGATATCCAGATCGATCATTTTTCACTTTATTCGAGTGAACTTACCCGGAACGGCGCGGTTCATACCCGGGAAGAGAGCTACTCACTGATTTAAGACGGCCGGAGGGAGTGAAATTATTTGCCTGATCATTTGTTCTTTCAGGCGGTGGTAAAATATATTCATTTGGTTGTCCGAATCCGGGGCATAGTATTTGCTGGTGTACCGTGTATCTGTCTAATAATTTGAAGAAGGAAAATGCATTGTATGAATGTAACAAGTAAGGCGCGTCTCAAAATAAAAAACAAAACAATTGAGCTTCCTGTTGTTGAAGGTTCCGAGGAACAATTTGGTCTTGATATCAGCAGGCTGAAGGCAGACGGCGGGTGCACAACATATGATAATGGTTTTGCCAATACATCATCGTGCATGAGCTCGATTACCTATGTTGATGGTGAGAAAGGAATATGCCGCCACCGGGGCTATGACATTGTGGACCTTGCCGAGAATTGTATGTTTGTTGAAGTCGCTTATCTTCTTGTGCATGGTCAGCTTCCCACAGCTCAGGAATTGAATCGATTCAGCAGGTATCTCAATCAGCATTCGATGATTCATGAAAACATGCATCATTTTTTCTCCGGATACCCGGCTGATTCTCATCCTATGGGAATTCTTGCATCCATGGTGACATCATTGTCGAGTTTTTATCCGCTGCTTTCGCATAAAGATCCGAATTTTGATATTACCGCAGCGCGATTAATATCAAAGGTAAGAACAATAGCAGCATTTTCATACAAGAAATCGCAGGGAGAGCCTGTCGTATATCCGCGTCATGATTTGAGCTATTGTGCAAACTTCCTTAATATGATGTTTTCATCTCCGGTAGCCTGCTATGATATTAATCCTGATATTGTTACGTTATTGAATAAGCTGCTCATACTCCATGTTGATCATGGACAAAACTGTTCTGCAACTGCGGTTCGACTGGTTGCCAGCGCACGGGCGAATCTGTATGCATCCATTTCAGCGGGTATTTGTGCGCTCTGGGGCCCGTTGCATGGCGGTGCAAATCAGGCAGTTATCGAGATGCTCAATAAAATTAAGAACGACGGCAGGAATATCCACAAATATATACAAAAAGCCAAGGATAAAAAGGATGATTTCAGGCTGATGGGATTTGGTCATGCAGTATATAAAAATTATGATCCCCGGGCCAGGGTTTGCAAAAGACTGTGTGATGAATTTCTGCCAAAGCTTGGCATTGTCGATCCATTGCTCGATATTGCGCTTGAGCTGGAAAGAATTGCGCTTGAAGATGAGTTTTTTATCAGCAGGAAATTATATCCCAATGTTGATTTTTATACGGGAATTCTCTACCGTGCTATCGGCATTCCAACCAATATGCTGACAGTTATGTTTGCGCTTGGACGCCTTCCCGGGTGGATTGCGCAATGGAATGAAGGGGTAGAGTCCTCAACAAAGATATACCGGCCCCGCCAGATATATATCGGGCCGAAAAAAAGAGCATTTATTCCTATTGACAAGCGCAAGAAAGAGCGCGCGCACAGAAATATTCATTAAAAACGGCTGATACATTTCTGTTTTCATATACCTGGAGGCGTGTGCCTGTGCAGAAGCCAAAATATATCACCAGGCTCGATCAGTTGGATCAAATGAGCAGGGAAGAGGTTGAATCGCTGAAACCGGTCTGCGCGAAATATGCATTCCGGACCAATGATTATTATACATCATTAATTAACTGGAATGATCCTGCAGATCCGATCCGGCGGATTATCATCCCTCAGAGTGGGGAATTGAACGGATGGGGCCGTCTCGATGCTTCTGATGAAAGCCGGTATACGAAAGCATCCGGACTGGAGCACAAATACCGGGACACGGCATTGCTTCTTGTAAATGATGTGTGTGGCGGATATTGCCGTTTCTGCTTCAGAAAACGATTGTTCATGGAATATAACGACGAAGTTACGCGTGATATAGAACCGGGACTTGAATACATACGCAGTCATCCCGAGATTACCAATGTCCTGCTTACCGGCGGCGATCCCCTGATTCTGTCAACAAGCAAATTAAAGGGGATTATCGGGAAACTGAGAGAAATCGACCATGTCAATATTATCCGGATAGGAAGCAAGATGCCTGCATTCAATCCTTTCCGTATACTGAGCGATACCGCTTTGTCTGAAATGTTTGAGGAATTTTCGCTCCCGGAAAAACGGATATATCTTATGGTACATTTCAATCACCCGCGGGAATTGACAAAACAAGCAATGGCGTCGATTATGCTGGTGCAGAAATCGGGCGCCATTGTGTGCAATCAGACTCCGCTGCTCAAGGGGGTCAATGATGATCCGCGGGTGCTTGCGGAACTGCTTCAGAAATTATCATTTGCCGGGGTCCCGCCCTATTATATTTTCCAGGGACGACCTACATCGGGAAATTATTTATTTGCACTCCCGGTTGAACAATCCTTTGAAATTTTTGAGGCCGCCCGCATGTGGTGTTCGGGGCTTGCCAAACGGGCCCGTCTGGTTATGTCGCATAGCTCGGGAAAAATAGAGATAATCGGAAAGAGCCATGGAAAAACCTTTTTCCGTTATCACCGGGCATTTCATCCAAGAAAAAAAGCGCGATTTATGGAATTCAAAAGCAATCCTCGCGCATACTGGTTTGATGATTATCAAGAAATTATCGCTGAATACTCTCTTGAAAATCCCTACCGCTGTTTGGGACCGGAATGAGGGGATTGCAGGTTGCTGATTGCAGATTTCAGATTGCGGGATTGGGACAATAAAGCAGCGCGGGAGTGGTAAACCCGGTAGTTTTCACTATCAAGCGGGTTTCCCGTCAAGTCTTGCGGGCCTCAGAATCCCTGCAAACCGCAGCAGCGGGTACACACAGGCATCAGTCCTTTTTTCATCTGCCTGCGGAATTCCTTGAATGTATCGCCGTTCCAGATTTGATAAAAGGCCTGGTCATTAATATTCCCGCAGGTATAGTCCTGATAGTCCCGGCACGGGGTTATCCGTCCGTCGGGAGAGATTTCCGCGGTAACATAAATGCTTTCGCACGTCGGGTATCCGCAATCCCAGGT
>WJKA01000662.1 GCA_014729375.1 Chitinivibrionales bacterium | reverse complement strand
TGTGGTGATCTTCTGTTCTTACTATCAGCGATAATCGGCCAGATTGGCGCCATCGGCGTTCAATAATCGGAATAATTGTATATCGTAAACTAGGTTCCTGTTTTTGTAAAATAGCTGCGCATGTATTATTCATTGATCAATATTCTCATAGTTTTCAATTTATTCTGGACAGCATTGTGGTTCATTGGAAAGTACGGAATTTAAAATACAGTATTTTCGGGCAAACAACCATATATATCGAAAATGGTTTGTAATTTTCCGGGATACAAACAGAACCCGATCAGGAGTTGCAATGTCGCGTTTCAAGCATTCTCCTCTGCTAAGCTTTTCAGCCGGTTCTGTCCGAAAAATACGCTACTGTACTGAAATGAGTAAAATAGAAAGAAATATCAATGTTGCCGATGAGTGATTTTCGATTCGCTAAACTAATAATAAAAGTCCGCGCACGAAATGTGTGGCGGCAAGTATCAGTGGCACAATAAGGCACTTGTGGTGTGCCTTGCAAAGGCACGTTTCGCTTGTGGGTGAAAGTCCCACCGGGGTAGATACCAGAATGCCCCGTAGACACTCACCGGTGCTTTGGGGTGACCGACTGTGCCGAAGCCTGAGGTAGTTCAAACCTGCAGTCCGTAACATAAAGTGAATACTGCAGCGTCGTTAGCTTAGCCCCGGAAGGGGAGCAAGAGGGAGCCGAGCTTTTCACGAGAAGGCGAAGGCCATGGACGGGGTAAAGAGTCTGGATATGCAACCCCCAAGAACCCTCCGGCGTAGGGGTAGCGGAATGCAGGGAAAGTGGAGCGTGCAACAAGGGAGATCTCATCGGGTCCCGGAGGACAGTGCCGGGAGCGTTTCGGTATAAGCACGCAATAGCGAAATCCGAAGCAATGCCCGGTGAGAAGTCGGATGAGGTCATAGTACCGTTGATGAAGCAGACAGCACAACTGCTTTGGAGGGAAGGACCTCTGCTGTGACAATGCGTTTAGAGGGAGTACGTGAGAGTGCATGGTATGAATAATACCCAACAACACATTAGTAAATCACGCCAATTCCAACGGACGCTGTACCGTGCTGCCAAGCAGAGTCGTACGCTCGTCGGGCACTGGACGCAGTCAGAGGGTTACTGGAACGCCTGAGCCTGCTGATTCATCCGGTGAAGACACGAGTCGTAAAACCGGATGAAGAAGGATTTGACTTTCTGGGTTTTCACTTCCGCAAGTGCATTAATCGCAGGAGCGGCAAGAGAGTTCCCTTCGTGTGGCCGGGTAGAAAGGCGTTGAGCTACATTCGTGGAAAGATCAGGGAGGCCAGTGGGCCTGCGCAACAGCGAGAGCCAATAGAAGAGGTAGTGCAACGCCTGAACCGCGTGATCGTGGGATGGCGTAACTATTTCAGCTACGGCAACGGGAGCAAGCAGCTCCAGTCGCTGGATCATTTCGTGCGGATGCGGCTGTGGCGATACTTCGCCCGAAAGGTGGGACCGCGAGCAAAGAACGTAACGCAGCGCTTCGACCTCTGGTTCAGAGACTGCGGGATCGAACCTTTCTTTCGATACGGTTACGCTGGAAGGGCTCTGTGAATGCAGGTGGTGAATGTTGCAGGAAAGCCGTATGAAGGAGAACTTCACGTACGGTTTGAAGTGGCGGAGGTTGGCAAGGGACTGCGCAAGTGGTAACCTACCAGACTTCGACCCTACCAGACCGCGTGTAAAGAACGCTGGCTGTTTTTCGCCGCCCGTCGAGATTTCGATAATATGACAGCCGCGCGGCAATTGACTCGCAGGGATGGCCACTGCCCTGCCTTGGGTCGTGAAAGACGCAATCGTTCTGCCCTGCAAAGATATGAAACGGATAGTGTGCGGCTTTTCAATGGCAGAATAAATGGAGATCGAGCCATTGCTGTTCCTGATCGAATATGGTCTTTTGCCCTATGCCGATCTTTGAGAATGGCTGATAATTTCCGAATCGCACATCCAATGCCGTAGCCCGACTGTAGGTTAAGACCGTTAATTCCCGGCATAGTCAAATTATTTATCTTTACTATTGTAAGTCAAAAAATCAGAATGCCTACCAGTCGCCGCATATCCTGAAAAAGACAAGCTGGATGCCATGAGCGGCAATGCCCAGATGACAAAGATATTGTGTAGTTTTTTTTACCTGTGATCTGAATAGAAATACACTGATTTTTTAATACCCGAATATATAATTTTTTTCCATAGTCATTAAGATACCGTACTTCAATATCTCCTGGCAAGAATATATTTTTACCAATACGACATTTATTTTATCACAATTTGCATTTCACTTTCTCCGTAGCAATATTCATAGCTTAATGAGAATACTGTGGGTGGATACTTAAAAAACGAACTAACGAGCTCTTTCAATTGGCAATAACGCATAGTCATAGGTGTCAAGTTGGCGTACCGCGCTCGCAAGTAAAAAAGGCATTCCTTTTGCCCGATTATACCATCATTCTTTTGCTTGCCACAGGAATAATTACAGCCTTTACTATATATTGGTTGACCAGCCTGGAGCTTGACACTGATACTGTCGAAACAATACTCATTCCAATACGCTTTTCGCAGCCTCCAATCGTTAATCTTCATGCGATGGGACTCGCTATAGCCACAGACTGGTTTTCTTCCGTTATGTCGCCATTCGCTGCAGTAATTGCGATGAATTTTGCAGCGTTAGCAATCTTTATTGGCATATTCATTAAGATTTCCTTAGACTGGTCTCACGATCTAGCACTCTCAGGTGCCCTGTTGCTGCTTGTAGTTGTTTCTTCGGCATTTCGAATAGTCACCGCTACACTTGATGACAACTTGATACCCGTGATGCTACTGCTTGTGACCATATTTGGCCTGTCACGTAACAAGGCAACAACCACAAGTGTTTCTTTCGCCGGCTGTCTTTTCGGTGTGGCAGTGTTTTTTCATATCGAGCTGGCTCTTTTCCTCCCCGTTGGACTTGGCTGTCTTTGGGCAAGGAGAAAACTCCGGGATGCCTTGGCTTTCGGTTTGACTTCTTGTGTGATGTTTTTTTTAGGTTTTTTGGTTTTCCAGTTTTCGTACAGCACTATTCCCAACACAGTAGTTACCGGTGTAGCCAATTCTTTTGCATATCTTGAGAGCGAAAATTGGTTCATATTTGCAGGTGATTTTTACCCTACGCGGGTCATAAAATGGCTTTTTACTGCCTGTGCGTATTTCTTTTTCAATAGTATGCCTCTACCGCCCTCCTCTCTGAAGTCGCTTGTACACGGGGGCTGGGACACAAGTACTATGATTGCTGGGGGAATGTTCGTGGTTGCTCTTGTTGCAATTATTTGGATTGTGTTTGCAGCATTTGTCCGGAGTTTTTATGTCTCGAAAAAATGTAAAATTGACCAGTTGTTAGTTTTAGGAACTTTTTTTGTATTTGCCGTATTCGCTGTTTGCTACGAATTCCGCAACCCTGAACGTTGGATTAACGCTATTCCATTTTTGCTGCTTAGCTTTGCATTACCAATTAAAGTTCCCTCACATCGCTGGTTTTGGATTGCAAATAATCGAACTATTTTGGCATTGGTGTCAATTATATGTGTGTCTTTTCTCATCTTTGCAGGTTTGCATGGGGGCCTGACAGAACATCATCTTAAAAAAACTGAAGTCAAATGTATCTCCGAGCATTTGGAGCCAGAAGATTGTATTATGCTCGGATTTAGACCATTATCGAATTTTTTTATCGGCTATTATTACAGCGGACTGGTTTTTATCGCAGCTACACAAGCTCCAGTTTCTGAATGGCATGTTTTTGAAAATGGCTCGATTAAGGGACTTTCGCAATTCTGCTCTTTTCATTCCAACGAAGTTAAAGAGCATATCAAAAGAAAATCTGGAAGGATATTTATTGATAACGACCTTCACATTTCAAGCCGTGTCCAATGCTCTGACTTTTTTCCACAACCACAATGTGCGACCATCAATCAACTCGATGTGTGCGGACGTGTTTTTTCAGTCGGGGATATTGCGCAATTAGTAAATGCACCTTCCCCCTACCCCGTCCATCAAGACAAATCAGCTCCGCAGTGAAACAATTCCTCTGGGGGCAAGTCTTTTTTCCTGCACCAGCACAGTCGGGACGGACTATCTTTTTTCCTCTTTAGAATATGGTTGCGTGCTGCAAATTGAGAGCGAAAATTTAATTAAGGGCGGAATTACATTACCTTGCCCTGGGGCAAAAACATGAAAATGTATCACGAGCAACGCTATTGTAACAGCTTTTATATAAACTATTGCTTGGCCTTTACTATTTATAAGGTTATCTTTAAACTGTTATGGAAGAACCTGTTCAAAACATGATACAAAAACTCGGCAAAAGAATTTGCGAGTTTCGTTTAAGAAAAAATGACTCTCAAGAGGATTTTGCGGCGCGAATTGGTGTGAGCCTTTCTACTTTTAAAAGGATGGAAAAGGGGGTCCCACGGTTGCTATAGGTCGCTGGGCAAAGGCGCTTTTTATACTCAACAGACTTGAATATCTTGACAATGTCTTAAAGCCATCACAAAACAGATTAGAGGGTGTATTTGACACCAGGCCGGCTGTACGGAAAAGAGCAGGCAGAAAATGAGAATAAACTTCTCCGCTTTTATTCACCCGGGCGAAACCATCGCAATGACGCCAATGCCGATGATGGCAGGCGATGGTATGAATCGATGCTCGGGTTGTCGGAAAGAATCACACCCTTGAAGGAGCAACAGATACCGGTAGACTTTCTGTTGCGCTCATGGTATATTATTATTATGCAGATCAACATAATGTTTTAGAACATAATGTTCAGGAGCATACTATTATGCTATTTATTAATCGAAAAGAAGAGTTGCGGCGGCTGCGCGCAGTGGCCCGGTCACGGCGGGGCGCATTTGTCACATTGTACGGCCGCCGGCGCATAGGAAAAACCCGCTTGCTGACCGAATGGCTTTCACAGTGCACATCATGTCTTTTTGCCGCCGATCAGTCCGCGCCCACGATACAACGCGCTTATTTCGCCAAGGCGCTCGAATACTCATTCAAGGGTATCTCGCATGCAACCTACCCGGACTGGGCATCGCTTTTTGAACGACTGGACAGCGAGATCCGGGCAAACGACTGGTCAGGCGTTCTGGCTATCGATGAACTACCGTATCTTGCGGATACGAGCCCGGAATTGCCGAGCATTCTGCAGAACTTTGTCGACGGCAGCATCAAAAGAAGTAAAGCCATTCTTGCTATTTCCGGCTCCTCCCAGAGGATGATGCATGGTATTGTGCTTGACGGCTCCGCGCCGCTCTTTGGCAGGTCGGATGAGCTGATGTGCTTGGGGCCCATGAATCCGTATCATATGAAAGCCCTGTTTCCGGATATACCGGTTGTCGATCTGATACGGCTCTACAGTATTTTCGGCGGGATCCCCAAATACTGGGAACTTGCCCATGCTGTCGGTCGCGCAGATATCGAAACAATTATAGACGAGCTGGTATTGGACCGGCTTGGCCCGTTGCACCAGGAGCCCGATCGGCTCCTTTCACAGGAGAAGCCTTCGGCTATGCCGTTGCGTCCCCTGCTCGACAGCATCGGTTCGGGCGCCAACCGAATTTCTGAAATTGCCGGCCGTCTTGGCCAGCCGGCAACCTCCCTTTCGCGCCCGCTTTCAGCGCTTATTCAAATGGACCTGGTGCATAAAGAGCTGCCCTATGGCGAAAATGAAAAAAAATCAAAAAAATCCATTTATAAGATTGCCGATCCGTTTTTCCGGTTCTGGTTTCGCGTTGTATCCTCGAACCGCAGTTTTTTCATCTCCAGCATTAAGAAACAGCGCATTGCGCTCTACAGAAAGTTTGCCCCAGCCCTGTATGCGGCAAGCTTTGAAAATATCTGCAGGCAATACGCTCCATGCTGTGCGCAAAGTATTCCCCGATACCGCAAGGTGCTTTTCGGGCCGGCGGGCCGGTTCTGGGCGGGCAACGGTCCGGAATGGGACATTGTATCCGTCTCAATCGAATGTACGCATGTATTGCTTGGAGAAGTCAAATGGCACGAAAAAGCTGTTACCTTAAAAGACCTGAAAGCATTCAAGGATAAGCTTCTTGCCAAGGGACTGCCCCCCCTGAAGAATATCGAAAAAATGAAAGTTATCTATGCATTGTTTGTACCGGAAAAGCCGGCGGCAACCGGCAAAGATACAGATATCGCTCTATTTGATATACACGATATTCTGAAATGTGCAGCACGCGAGTAACTGTTTCTCAAATGCCGGGGGCATTTCATGCTGCGCAACAATCCTTTCTTTCCTGTAACCGTGATCCGTTTGGCGACAATAGATTCTTCGGAGCAGAATTTCGGTATTCGCACAAGGCCTCTGCCCTGACAAACCGGGCAAACCGAGGGAGCGGGAAAGCACCCCGCTCCAAAAGGCATTGCTCCGCAAACCGGTTAATGCACCGCCAACCGTAAAGCACTATGCCGCCCGGTACTCGATCGGACCGTGACCAGGTAGGTCCCCGCGCTCAAATGTCCGTAGTCAATAGAGTATTCCATCATGCCGGCATCAATTGTGCGGCTATAGATCGTTTGTCCGTGCACGTTTACAATTGCAATTTCCGCGGAAGCTTGACTAAGGAAATTGTTGTGCAGTGTGAGGACCCGGGCGCGCGCATTGTTCATGGTGCTAATCTTCCGGGAGCGGGGGAGTGATCGCGAGCTGACCGTTGCCGGCAGCCCCACCATGAGATCCGGGTCGAAGACCACATGGCGCAGACCATCGGCGCCCCGTCCGGTCCAGAGCATGTGCACGCGGCGCTGAGCATCCTGAACAAATGTCGGATCGGCCTGTTCGCCTTCGGCCATTCTCAGCTCATAGATTTCTTTCCAGGGACCATGAACATTATTGGCCGCGGCTATGCGTATGTAGTGCCGGGTTACTCTATTCGAGCCACCATTGGGAAATGCATCACCGGCTCCGCCAATAATATGCCATCCCTGCGCAGGACCGCCTTCGATATCGAGACTGATAGCTGCTATTCCCGCCTGTATAACAT
>WJKA01000661.1 GCA_014729375.1 Chitinivibrionales bacterium | reverse complement strand
GGCGAACAACCTTTTCACCCTGTCTGCCTGTTCGGGTGTTCTTCCAGACGGTACATCGTTTGATATACCGAAAAAGGAACCGTCTCCCGCGCCGAAATCTTTTTCCGAGCACTTTTCGCATGAAACACAGACACTGGATGTTTTTCTTGCACTTCCGGTGATTGTGGAGGGAAAAGATAATATCGGTCTTGCCGGCGGAGAATCTCAGCCATCGGTGCGGTACCGCTCGAAGCCGCGGACAGTAACTGATGAGGTTTTCGGAGGACAGAAAAAAGAAATTGATGTTGGTAGTTATAATTTTGTTATTCTTTTTGGTGATGAATCCCAGGACAATTATTCTGTTGTACAGATTGGGAAGCTGACGAGGAATCCCGACGGTCGAATTATATTCAGGGATAAATTCATTCCCCCGCTGCTTCATCTCGGCGGGTCTCCGTATCTGATGGAGATTCTCAGAAGCCTTCTGGAATTGCTCCTCGCCAAAATATCTTCGCTCTCGCAGGGCAGAAAGCAGATTGAGGGCGGATTTGCCGAGTTCGGCACCAAAGAAGAGACAGCATTCAGGCTTCTTCAGACGCTCAATACCTATGCACCGCTTATCAACCATCACCACCTTGTGCCGTCGGTGCATCCGTTCGAGCTTTTTACCCTTCTGACGCAGTTTACCGGTTCGCTCTGCACTTTTTCATCGCAGGTGTCAATAAAAAATCTTCCCCGCTACGATCATCACAATCTGACCGGTACGTTCGAGCGCTTCGCGGAGATAATACGGAATGTGCTGGGCGCGGATATTTCTGCGGGGGCGGTGCCGCTTCCCATCCAGCAGGTCAAGCCGTCGACTTATATGGCAAAAGCGCCCGATCCGAAGCTCCTGGGGACGGCAAGATTTTATTTCGGCTTTTGCGCCGCTGTACCGGAAAAAGAGCTTATTGTCAATGTTATTCAAACCATAAAAATCGCATCGCCCGATAAGCTTGACATGCTCATTTCAACGGCAATGCCCGGCGTGCAACTGATGCACACGTCACAATTGCCCGAAAAACTGCCGACAAAACCGGGATATCTCTATTTTACATTCGATCAGCAATCGGAGTTGTGGCAATTTATTCGGGGAGCAGGAGCGATCGGGTTCTATTTCCCTCACACCTATCCTGATTTGCAGATGGAAATCGTGGCGGTGAAAGAGTAAGAAAGGACTCTGGTAATGAAAAATTCGTTTGTCGACACGTTTGCCTCGCAGACAATGAACCTCGATCTTTCGAAAACGATCGGGGCGCCGAAGAATGTTCCCGGTTTGTGTACCGATCTTTTTCTGATAGTAATCCGTATGCGTGAATCAGAAGACCTCGGCGAGCCGGAAGCGCTGAAAAAGCTTATCAGGTATTATCTTGACCTTTTCAAGAAAAACTGTGCGATGATTTCAATCCCCGAAGAGCAGATTTCCGATGCACAGTATGCACTGGTGGCCCTTATTGATGAGACCGTTTTGAGTATTCCGGGCCCCTGCAGGGATTTCTGGCTGTCACGACCGCTTCAGCTCGATTTTTTCGGACATAATATTGCCGGTGAAGAATTTTACCGCAAGCTCGACAAGCTTTTGCTCGCTTTTGAAAAAAACCGGGAAATACTCGAAATCTATTATCTGTGCCTTTCCCTGGGGTTTGAGGGTAAATATAAATTGACTAATGCGCAGGCGCGGGCTGAGGTAATGGAAGAGCTCGGAATTCGCCTGAAAAAAACCATGCTCAAGGTTTCATCGGAGCTGTCGCCGCACGCGTTTCGCGGGGCAAGCCTGAACAGAAAACCGAAGAGAAAGATTGCGGTCCCACTCTGGGCGGCAGGCGTCGTCGGCGCAGCGGTTTCTGCACTCTGGTATATAATTCTTTTTGTAAATAATTCTGCACAGGTTTCAAATATTGTTGAACAAATACGACCTTTAGCGAGGTGAAAGAACAAAGATGAAAAAGATTCCCGTCTGGCTGTATATAGTGTGGTCACTGATCCTTGTCGGTGCGCTTTGTCTGATGTTTCTCGGCGGTCTTTTCGGCACGCTGCAATGGCTGCGGTGGTTGCTGTTCGCCGTACTTTTTTGTGGTGACGGCATCTGGATTTCAATTGTCGCAACAAAAGTTGCCAGAAAACGCAAGAAGAAAGCGAATTTTGTTGGAAATCAGATGCTTTTTCAGCGTTTCAACAGGGAAACCGATGAGGCGGTGCGGAGATATTTGAAAACCGCAAGCTCCCGGGGCTGGTTTAAGCGGTCGACTTTGTATGAACGGCCGTGGTTTTTAATGTGCGGTATGAAAGACACCGGGAAATCGTCTCTCCTCGGCGGATCAGGGCTGAATTTTCCCGTCTCGTATCCTTCCGAGGCCGATGGGCTTGTTGTGGAGGGAAGTGATCATGTTTCCTGGCGGTTTGCCAATGAAGCTGTCTGGATCGATACGCCCGGTACGGTCATGGATGATGAGCGGAAGGATGAATGGCAGGCGCTTGCCGCATCACTCGCAAGAGTTCGGCCGGACCGGCCGGTTGACGGTGTTGCCTTGACAGTCAACGCCTCGGAAATTCTTACCACCGATGATTCCGGGATACGGGACCTCGCCCGGCAGCTTCGTAAACGTATCGATGAGCTTATTTCCCTGTGGGGAATCGAATTCCCCATATACCTGCTTTTCAATTATGCCGATAAACTTCCCGGTTTTAACGAATATTTCGGCGACATGCTCGACCGAAGCGAAAACCAGGTGTTTGGTGCGACACTTTCGGTTGAGAAGCAGATGCAGATGCCCAGAATTGCATTCGCGGAGGAGTATAGCCTGCTCTGTAAATCATTGACCGGACTGCGACTCGACCGGTTGTCCAAAGAAAAAGACGCCGCGCGGAAACGGATGATTTGCCGGTTTGTTATCCATTTCGAAGGAATGCGGGAAAAACTGAGCGCACTGGTAACAGAGTTGTTCAAGCCCAGCAGCTATGTAGGGCGGCCTTTGTTCCGCGGTTTCTATTTTACCAGTTGCCGTACCGTGCATTCTGAAAATGATCCACCATCAATCAGTCAGGCCGAGGTCGGAAATACTATTGCAAGCCATCCACTGAATCCCAAACGCGCGCAGAAACATGAAACACCCTCAGGTAAATCATCAGCTCCTCGAGTAACGTCATCATTTGTTCTCCCGCTGTTCCGCAAAATAATGGTCCACGACCGGAAACTAGTTACAACCACTCATATCCGCTCGAGGAAAGAACTGATCCGGTACTACATTGCAGCGGGCGGTATCGCAACAGCAGCACTGGTATTGGGATTGCTGTTTGGCGTGGCCCGCAAAAATTCTTCAAAAATGCTCAAACAGATTTCTTCGGACATCGCCACGCTTGATGACAAGGGTGGCGCGCTTCCCGACCAGTATGAGGCTTTGAGCATTATCGGCCGCAATTGTCGGCAATTGCAGAAATACGAGGATACCGCACCGCCGTTTATCCTCAGGTTCGGCTATTACAAAGGAAAGGAAATGCTTGAGGAACTGAAAACCGCGTATTTCAAACGCGCGGGAAAACTTATTGTTGTTCCTGCAGTCCGGTATCTCGAATACACTATCAGGGCGGGCGCGCAGTCGTATGGGGAACTGACCGGTGAGGACCATGCCGGACTCTATGCATCGCTGAAAACGTATTTGTCAATATCCGAAGCCGTGGCAAACCGGCCCAGAGATATCGATACCGCGTTTCTGAGAACTCATCTTCAGGAGGCAATCAAACGATCCCTTCTTGCAGCATTCAAACGGTCCCGCCTGCCGAAAAGCGTTGAAACCAATGTTCAGGAAAATATCGGCACTTGTCTCTTTTATCTCAAGCGGGAGGAATTTCCTTTTATCCAGGAGAACCAGCGCCTTGTCGGGCAGGCACGCAAACGGCTGAGACGATTGCCGAACGCCCAAAGCCTTTACGAAACCGTAATCAACCGTATTTCACAGGAAATGCCCGAGATAACCCTGGACCAGATTCTTGACAGGAGTGCTGAGGGGATATTGCACAGCGATAAGACGATCAGCAGTCTGTTTACTCAGGCAGGTTGGGAAGAGTATGTTCGTGATGCAATTACCGATGCCAGTAAAAATCCATATACAATTGATTGGGTAATCGGGCTTTCGGAGGATGATATTCCCGAATCGGCGCTTAACAAAAAGAAATTACGCAGTGATATGGTTGCCGCATATTTTGAAGATTATGAGCGGCGGTGGCTTGATTTTCTCGGGTCGGTCCACATGGAACCGTTCGGCGATCTTCCGCGGTGCGCCCGGGTTATGCAGGAACTGGTCAATCCAGGCTCGGAGATGGAGAAACTGTTTACCGCAGTTGCGGAGTACAGCGTAGTAAAGCCGGGTGATGAAGCTGAGGAGGCCGGTGGAGGCGTTCTCGAGGCCGCATCCAAAGTGAGAGCTACAAAAAAATATGCACGAAAAGCGGAAAGAGCAAAGAACGCGGCATCGGCGCTGCCGTTCTCGAAAAAATCTCCTTTTGAGGCGCTTGAGGAAGCATTTGAGCCGTTTCGCTCCTTTGCAAGGTCAACCGGCGGTGCACTGAGTGGATTTCAGGGATACAAAGACCAGATCCTTACTCTTGTTGAAAAGCTGAATACTATCGAAGAGCAGGGAGTGGACAAGGCCGCCGCAATTTTCAACGGCAAAGACGAAGACCCATTGCTGTCAAGCTGGCGGTATACGCAGAACCAGTTGGCAAGTCTTCCCGAACCGGTTTCGGAATCACTGATGGGGATTTTGCTGACGCCGATAAAATATACCAGTATTTCGGCATCAGAGGTGCTGACCCGTGTTCTCAATTCGCAATGGCAGGATGAAATTGTCAAGCCTTTTGCCAGCAGGTTTTCGGGACGGTATCCTTTCAAGAAAAAGGGGGAGGATGCCTCCTTTGAAGATGTTATGGATTTCTTCCGACCTTCAACAGGTACATTCTGGGGATTTTATGAGCGCACAATATCTTCGTATCTGGTAAAAACCTCCTCGGGGTGGATGGTGCGAAGTCTGGGGAGCCTGAAT